>NZ_DAMAGB010000062.1:18694-34021 GCF_031995485.1 Janthinobacterium sp. | reverse complement strand
TTTCTCAAGAGGCCCTTGCCGATATCGCCTTCGGTCACGTTGTACAGCGCCGTCTTGGTGGGGAAGATGTACGGCAGGTCGAACACCTCGAATTCCTTGACGCCCAGCGGGCCGAATTTCGCCAGCGACGGCGCCAGCATCTGCACCGCGCCCAGCTGCAGCGCTTCGAGTTCTTCCTTGTCCTTGTACAGATGGCTGTTCGGATACAGGTCGACCCGGACCTTGCCGCGCGTGGCTTTTTCGGCCAGCAGCTTGAAGCGTTCGGCGGCCTGGCCTTTCGGCGTATCAGGCGCCACCACGTGGCTGAATTTGATGACGATGGTCGCCTGGGCGCTGGCTGGAATGCCGGCGCCGGTACCGATCGCCAGCCATAACAGGGCCAGCATGGATTTCATGTGCATTGCGGTCTCCGTGGCGAAAACAGATGCCTTATTATGGATCTGCGCCGATAATGTGCGAAACAATTCAATAAAGCCAGTTGTGGTTAACCACACTGGTGTGTACCTGACAAGACGCTACCCTGCGAGCCATGAACAAACCACCCACCTTCGCGCGCCGCCTGCAGTTTACCAGCCCCGTGCGTTGGCTGCTGCCGGTGATCCTGCTGCTGCTGTTCCTGTCGGTCCTGTTCTGGCTGCCGTGGCAGGCGCGCCAGATGGAAAGCAACGAGCGCCAGGAGCAATTGATCGCCGACACGCTGTGGGTCGAGCAGACCATCCGCTTCCAGCTGGCGCGCAACGAGGAAAGCCTGTTCAACCTGGGCGCCGATATCGCCAAGGGCGTGCTGCCGGCGTCCTCGGTGCATGAACGGCTGCAGCAGATGCTGCGCAACGGACGCGAACTGCAGCGCGTGCTGTGGCTCGACACCGAAGGCCATGTGCGCGCGTCGAGCGACCATACGCTGAGCCAGGAAACGCATTTTTCGCCGCTGTCGCTGACGGCCGGCGACAATGCGCGCCGCCTGCACCGGGGCCAGTATGCGCAGCCGGCGCAGCAGAGCGGCTTTTCCGACGCGCCCCCGGGCGCCCTGCTGATGGACTACCACCAGCCGCTGTTCAATGGCCAGCAGTATATCGGCAGCCTGGTGGCCACCTACCAGGTCAGCGCCCTGCTCGACGAGATGGTGCCGTGGTGGTTTGCGCAGGACAACCAGATTTCGCTGATCGACCGCGACGACAAGGTGCTGGCGCGGCGCGCCGCCGCCGGCCCGGGCCACGGCGTCTACACCCACAAGCGCGCGCTCGACGTGCCGGGCGCGAATATCACGCTGTTTACCGACAGCGTGAAAAGCCAGCCCAAGCTGCTGCCCAACCTCTTGGTCGGCTCGGTGATCGCGCTGTCGCTGGGTTTACTGTGGAGTTTGCTGGCCCTGTGGCGCCATATCTCGCGCCGCCTGACGGCCGAAGGCGCGCTGCGCCAGCAGATGCTGTTTCGCACGGCAATGGAAAATTCGCTGGTCACCGGCATGCGCGCGCGCGACCTGGAAGGACGCGTCACCTACGTCAATCCGGCCTTCTGCCAGATGGTGGGCTACCCGCCGGAGGAAATCCTGGGCCGCCTGCCGCCGATGCCCTACTGGGCGCCCGAAGCGATGGATGAATACCAGCAGCGCTTCGCCAAGGCGCTGGCCGGCAATGTCACGCCGCAGTTCGAGACGCACTTCCAGCGCCCCGACGGCACCCGCGTGCCGGTGCTCATTTTCGAGGCGCCGCTGGTCGACAAGAACGGCAAGCAGACGGGATGGATGGGTTCCGTGCTCGATATCTCGGACCGCAAGCGGGTCGAGGAGCTCAATCGCCAGCAGCAGGAAAAACTGCAGACCAGTTCGCGCCTGGCCACCATGGGCGAGCTGGCGTCGATGCTGGCGCATGAACTGAACCAGCCGCTGGCGGCCATTTCCAGCTACACCACCGGCGCCCTGAACCTGATCCGGCGCGCCAGCGAGAGCGGCCAGCCGGTGCAGCCGAACACCTTGAAACCGGCGCTGGAACAGGCCAGCGCGCAGGCGCAGCGGGCCGGCCAGATCATCCGCAGCGTGCACGATTTCGTGCGCAAGAGCGAGCCGCAGCGCCAGGACGTGTGCATCCGCAGCCTGATCGACGGCATCCGCGCGCTGATCGACCTGCAGGCGCGCAAATTCTATGTGACGATCCAGGAAGAAATCCCGCCGGAGCTGCCCCTGCTGCATGCCGATCCGGTAATGATCGAGCAGGTGCTGCTGAACCTGACGCGCAACGCCATCGAGGCGATGCAGGACGCGGCGCCGGGACGGCGTATCATGCGCCTGCGCGCCAGTTACGACGCGCAGCAGGAAATGGTGACGGTGGACGTGATCGACCAGGGCCATGGCATCCCGCAGGACGTGGCCGAACGGCTGTTTTCGCCGTTCTTCTCGACCAAGGCCGAAGGCATGGGCATGGGGCTGAACATCTGCCGCACCGCCATCGAGTTCCATGGCGGCGCGCTGACCTTTGCCGACAACCCTGCCGGCGGCACCATTTTCACGTTCAGCGTGCCGGCCGTGCCGCAGGCAGTAACCAATAACTTGCAGTAACACGCATAACGACAGTAACCGGAGACCCCATGCTGCATATTATCGACGACGAAGAAGTAGTGCGCGACTCGCTGTCCTGGCTGGCCGCCTCGCGCAGCATCGAAGCACGCAGCTACGCCAGCGGACAGCAGTTCCTCGACAGCCTGGACGGCACGTTCGACGAACAGGGCGACTGCGTGCTGCTCGACGTGCGCATGCCCGACATGAACGGCATCGCCCTGTTCGACCAGCTGGTCAAGCGCGACCTGACGGCGCGCCTGCCGGTGATTTTTTTGACCGGCCACGGCGACGTGCCGATGGCGGTCGACAGCCTGAAACGCGGCGCCCTCGATTTCTTTGAAAAACCGTTCAACGACAACGACCTGATGGACCGCGTGCAGCAGGGCCTGGCCAACTCGCGCCAGGCCGGCGAACTGGCCGCCATCCACGCGCGCCTGGCCACCCTGTCGACGCGCGAACGCGAAGTGCTGGACCTGATTTTGGCGGGCAAGATGAACAAGGTGGTGGCCGACAAGCTGGGCATCAGCATGCGCACCGTGGAAGTGCACCGCGCGCATATCTTCGACAAGATGCAGGTCAAGACGGCGGTGGAATTGGCGGGGTTGTTGAAGTAGACCCTTGGCCGTCAAGTTAGCGTCCCTGCGCCTTGAGTACACCCGCAAAGCGAATTAAAACCTCAGTCGCCGGCACGGGCACATCGGGCCAAGCGGGCCTGAAAAATGTCGAGGGCAAGGCGCAGCGACGAAGACAGTACGCATGTACGGCGAGGAGCTGCAACGCCGCCATCGGCATTTTCTCAGGTCCGCGTCGCCGGCCCGCGGTTGATCTTGGCTTTAATTACTCGTCGTGGCGTTCATGATGCTCGGCCGCCCCATGCTTCCAGTAACTGGCCACATGCAGATGCTGCTTCGGCACGCCGGCGTCGATAAAGTGACCGCGCAAACCCTTTACCTGCGCATGCTCGCATGCCACCCACACAAAACCGTCGCCATCGTGCGGCAAGGCGATCCGCTGCAATTCTTCCAGCAATAGCGCACCCTGGCGTCCATTGCGCCCGACCCAGTGCACCTCGACCTGCGCCTGTGACTCCAGCGCCACCTGCTCGCCATCGTCCACCGTTTCAATCACGGCAATCGCGCGCGCGCCGGCCGGCAGTTGCTCCAGGCGGCGCGCAATCGCCGGCAAGGCCGTCTGGTCGCCAACCAGCACATACCAGTCGAAGTCGAGCGGCACCACCATCGAGCCGCGCGGTCCGCCCACGCCCAGCGTGTGGCCGATTGCCGCCTGCGCCGCCCAGCTCGACGCGGGACCGTCGCCATGCAGCACGAAGTCGATCTCGAGCTCGCCCTTGACCGGGTCGTAGCGGCGCGGCGTGTAGTTGCGCGCGACCGGCCGCGCGCCTTCGGCGTACTCGATCGGATTGGCGCCCTTGCCCAGCGCCGGCAACACCGGCTGCGTGTCGCCGGGCGCGGGGAAAAACAGTTTCACATGGTCGTCGTGCGCCGGCGAGACAAAGCCTTCGAGGTCGCTGCCGGCCAAGGTGATGCGGCGCATATGGGCCGTCAGGTTTTCGGTACGCACCACGGTCAGCACGCGCAGTTTCAATTCATGGCGCAGGCGCTCGATGGCGTGTGTGCGCTGGGGCATAGCTTGTGTATCAGTCATCTTCGGATCCTTTTCAAATGAGCTCAGTGACCGTCCACGATCTCGTTGGCGGCTTTTTCCAGGATGGCGGCCACGCGCGCGGTCTGCTCGTCGCTCCAGCTGGTCTTGTTCAGCAGCAGCGCGTGCTTGAGCGTATGCATGGCCTGGTGCAGCCGCTCGGGCAGCGCGCGGCGCGCCTGGGCGCGGGCGAACATGTCGAGGCGGGCCAGGATGCCGTCAACCTGGGCGCGGTTCTCGTCGAGATGCGCGCGGCCCTGCTCCGTGATGGTGTACAGCTTCTTGCCGCTGCCGCTGTCCGAGGCCGTCACCTGGTCCTGCTCTTCGAGCAGGGTCAGGGTCGGGTAGACCGCGCCCGGGCTGGGGGCATAGGCGCCGGCGCAACGCTCTTCGATCGCCTTGATGATTTCATAGCCGTGGCGCGGGCTGATCTCGATCAGCGCCAGCACGATCAATGGCAGGTCGCCGCGGCCGAACACGCGCTCGGCCCGTTCGCCACGGCCGCCCGGACCGCCGCGGCCCATGCCGTCGCCGCGTTCGCCGCCGTTGCCGTCAAAGCCGCCGCGTGGACCGCGGCCGTGCATTTCCATGCGCTCATGGCGATGATGATCATGGTGGTGATGGTGGCCGCAATGGCCATGGTGATGATGGTGGCCACCCTGGCCTTGTTCTGTGTGCTGTGAGTTTCTCATGTTTTCTCTTCTTTAAAGATATATCGTTAGTATGTATCGCTATTTTATAACGATATATCGATAAGTCAAGGAAAAGATGGGAACTATTTTTCAGGCCACGCCGTGCAGGGCCAGCGCCCACGCCACATGCTCGCGCACGATCTCGGACGGATGGTCACGCCGCGACAGCAGCGCCGCCACGATATCGGCTTGCCCTTTCGCCTTGGCGGCTGCATTGCCCATGCCGACGGCCAGGTTGCGCAGCCAGCGTTCGTGGCCGATGCGGCGGATCGCGCTGCCTTCCATGCGGCGGTTGAATTCCTCTTCGGTCCAGGCAAACAGCTCCACCATGCCGGCGCTGCCGAGGCTGTGGCGCTCGTCAAAATCCGGCACCACCGCGCGCTGGGCGAACTTGTTCCACGGGCAGATGGTCTGGCAGTCGTCGCAGCCATACACCTTGTTGCCGATCAGCGGGCGCATCTCGACGGGAATCGCCCCCTTCAGTTCGATCGTCAGGTAGGAGATGCAGCGGCGTGCATCGAGCTGGTGCGGGCCCAGGATGGCCTGCGTCGGGCATACCGTGATGCAGGCCGAGCACTGGCCGCAGCGCGGGATCTCGGGCGGATCGACCGGCAGCGGCACATCGACCAGGATCTCGCCGAGGAAAAAGAAGGAGCCGCCCTGGCGGTTGATCAGCAAGGTATGCTTGCCGCGCCAGCCCAGTCCTGCTTTGGTGGCCAGTTCGACTTCCATCACGGGCGCCGAATCGCTGAACACGCGGTAGCCGAAGTCGCCGATCTCTGCCTTGATGCGTTCGGCCAGCTGCTGCAGGCGCGAGCGCATCACCTTGTGGTAGTCGCGCCCGCGTGCATACACGGAAATCACGGCCGCCGACGGGTCGGCGTCGCGCGCCGCTTCCTGCGCGCGCCAGTCCGGCCCCAGCGCCGGCGGCAGGTAGTTCATGCGCGCACTGATGGCGCGCACCGTGCCCGGCACCAGTTCGGCCGGGCGTGCACGCTTCATGCCGTGGCTGGCCATGTATTCCATCTCGCCGTGATACCCTGCGTCGAGCCAGGCCTGCAAGGGCGCCTCCATGTGCGACAGGTCGACATCGGCGATGCGCACCTCGGCAAAACCGAGCTCGCGCCCCCATTGCTTGATGGAGCGCACCAGGGCAATCAGGCTGGCGGGATCGGTGACGGTGGCGGACATGGGAAACTTTACGAAGTGCGGCAGCAGCGCTGGCGGTTACAATGACTGATGCGCGCAGGCGCAGGCTGCCTCCATTTTATACCGAACACTATGACCGAACACTTCAAAGCCCATCTCCACGACGAAGCCGGCACCGCCGCGCTGGGCGCCGCACTGGCGCGCGCGCTGGCGCCGGGCCTGGCGATCTACCTGCACGGCGACCTGGGCGCCGGCAAGACGGCGCTCACGCGCGCGCTGCTGCATGCCGCCGGCCATGCGGGCAACGTGAAAAGCCCGACCTATACCCTGTCCGAACCGTACACCGTGCAGCTCGATGGCCAGCCAGTGCAGTTGATCCACTTCGACCTGTACCGCATGGGCAGCGCCGAAGAATTTCTCGATGCGGGCTTTCGCGAAGACTTCAATGGCCACAATATCTGCATCATCGAATGGCCTGAAAAGGCCTACCCGGTGCTGCCGCCGGCCGATCTCGATATCTATTTGAACGTTGCGGGTACAGGCCGTGATGTAGAATTGCAAGCGTCTTCTGAATTGGGTCTGTCATGCCTCCAACGTCTCAAATTCGCCCCGAACCTTTGATATCGTCGCCGATCACACGGCGTACGGTCCTCAAGGCCGGCGGCACCCTGCTGTTGTCCGTGTTCGCGCCGATGTCGGCGATGGCGGCGCAGATCCTTGCCGTGCGCGTCTGGCCGGCCGACGACTACACGCGCGTCACGCTGGAAAACGACAGCATCCTCAAGGCGACCCACTTCATCGTCAAGGACCCGGAACGGCTGGTGGTCGACATCGAAGGCCTGGAACTCAATCCCACGCTCAAGGGCCTGGTGGCGAAGATCCAGTCGAACGACCCGTATATCAAGCAGGTGCGCGTGGGGCAGAACCGGCCTAACGTGGTGCGCCTGGTATTCGACCTGAAGGAAGAAATCCGCCCGCAGCTGTTTACGCTGCCGCCGGCCGGCTCCTACAACCACCGCCTGATCTTTGACCTGTACCCGGTGCAGGAACCGGACCTGATCGCGCAGATGATCGAAAAGGGCGACTGGTCGAGCGACCCGGCCAAGCCCCTGATGAGCGATACGCACACGCCGCCACCTGCCCTGCCGCTGCCCGAGAGCGGCAAGCCGCCGCTGGTGGTGGTGATACCGGGCGTGCCGGCCACACCTTCCATGCCGGCCAGCCGTCCCGACCTGCGCCCCGAGCAGCGTCCGGAAGCGCGGCCGGAAGCACGCCCGCAGCCGGGCCAAAAAGTGGTGCGCATGATTACCGTGGCGCTCGACCCGGGCCACGGCGGCGAAGACCCGGGCGCCAGCGGGCGCCGTGGCAGCCGCGAGAAAGACGTGGTGCTGGCAATTGCCAAGCGATTGAAGGCCAAGCTCGAACTGCAGCCGAACATGCGCGTCATGCTCACGCGCGACGCCGACTTCTTCGTGCCACTGGGCATGCGGGTGGAAAAGGCGCGCAAGGTGCAGGCCGACCTGTTCGTCTCGATCCACGCCGACGCCTTCGTGCAGCCGACCGCGCGCGGCTCGTCCGTGTTCGTGCTGTCCGAAAAAGGCGCGTCATCGAGCGCCGCGCGCTGGCTGGCCGACAAGGAAAACCAGGCCGACCTGATCGGCGGCGTCAATGTGGGCAACCACGACAAGCAGCTGGCCAGCGTGCTGCTCGACCTGTCGACCACGGCGCAGATCAATGACAGCATGAAGCTCGGTGCTGCCGTGCTGCGCGAAATCGGCGGCATCAACCGCCTGCACAAGGGTTCCGTCGAGCAGGCCGGCTTCGCCGTGCTGAAGGCGCCGGATATCCCTTCCATCCTGATCGAGACGGCGTTTATCTCGAATCCGGAAGAAGAAGCCAAGCTGACCGACAACGGCTACCAGGACCAGATGGCCGACGCCATCGTCACCGGCATCAAGAATTATTTTGCAAAAAATCCGCCACTGGCGAAAAGCCGCATGACCTGACAGGAAGACAAGCATGAGCAAGAACCTCTTTGGCCAGCTGCCGGCCGTGACCCTCTGTGCCGCCGATGGCGCACAGGCGACGGTAACGCTGTATGGTGGCCATCTGGTGTCATGGCGCAGCAGCGATGGCCGCGAGCGCCTGTTCTGCAGCCGTGAGTCTAGCCTCGACGGCAGCCGTGCCATCCGCGGCGGCGTGCCCGTGATCTTCCCCCAGTTCGGCGCGCGCGGCGCCGGCATGCGCCACGGCTTTGCGCGCGTGGCGACCTGGCAACTGGCCGCAACCGGCGACGAGAACGGCGCCGCCTGGGCCGAATTCACGCTGGACCAGGACAAGCTGCCGGCCGCCATCGCCGCCGCCTGGCCGTTCGCGTTTGCGCTGCGCCTGCGCGTGGCGGTGCACGGCCAGTCGCTCGACATCAGCCTGAACGTGCACAACACGGGTGCGCAGCCGTTCCCGTTTTCGGCCGCCCTGCACAGCTATTTTGCCGTGGACCAGCTGGAGCAGGCGCGCATCACCGGCCTGCAGCGCGTGCGCTATTCGGACGACACGCCGCTGGACGCGCTGCAGGCAAAGGAAGTGCTGCAGTTTGCCGACAAGCTCGACCGCATTTATTACCAGCTGCCCGGCCCCCTGCAGCTCGAAACGGGCGGCGACACGCTGCGCCTGGCGCAGCAGGGCTTCACCGATGCGGTGGTATGGAATCCGGGCGCGCAGGATGCGGCGGCCCTGGCGGACCTGGCCGACGATGAATACCAGCGCTTTGTCTGCATCGAAGCGGCGCTGATCCAGCCCGATGTGCTGGCCGCCGGTGCCGAATGGCATGGCAGCCAGCAGCTTCAATTCATCTGAGAGTGCCTGAAAAAGTCCAGGGCCAGGCGCCTTGCCGAAGGCAGTACGACAGGTACGACGGGGCATGGCAACAACGCCATGGGTTTTTTTCCAGGCACTGTTAATTCGATTCTTTGATCATGCGGCCATTGGTGGGCTGCAGCGGCCGCGCGTTCAGCGGATACAACCGGCTGAACAGCGCCATCTGCGCCGCCGATGCCTGCACCGGCTGCTTCATCACCAGCCACAGCACGTTCTCGCTGCACGGCGGCTGTTCCATCGATCCCATATAAGTATAGTAATCGCGCCGCGCCGGTACCATTTCCATCGGGTCGAGCAGGATAGACGGGCTCATGGTGTCGAATTTTTCCAGCGGCAGGTTGTTCCACACCGTCTGGATGGTCGCCTGCGGCGCGCCCCGTTCCAGCATCAGCGCCAGGATGGCTTGCCTGCCTTCGGCATCGCGGTGCACCAGGTGCACCACCATTTCATACGTCTTGCCATTGATGCGGTCGCCCGACGGGCGGTGGAAATGGAACTGCTGCAGTTCGAACATGCGGTTCTGCACCGTGATGTAGTTGCCGCTGCCCACCGCCACCTGCACCGTATGGCCATTGTCGACCACGTTGAACGACGACGGATGGTAGTCAAAGCTGATCTGCTCCAGTTCCACCTTCATGCCGTCGCGGATATCGATCGGCGACTGGCGGTTGCCGCTGCTGCACTTGCCCCAGTCCACATTGATCTTGCTCCAGTTGGCCGGGCCGCTGTCGCCTTCGTACGACCAGTGCGTGCCGCGCGCCACGGGCGGTGGCGGCGGTGGCGTGGCCTTGACGACGGCGGCACGCTTGGCGCGGGCGGCGGCACGGGCCGCCTGCGTCGCGCGCATTTCGGCCAGGCGCGCCGCGATGCGTTCGGACAGGTCGACTTCGGCCGCCTCTTCCTTGTCGCGGGCGGTCGGGGCAACCGTCACGGGCGGCTTGCCCTTGACCGATTCGGTCAGGGTTTTCATGGCGGCCGCCCGCTCGGAGGCAGACGCGGGAGCAGAAGCGGGCGCGTGCGCAGCGGCCCTGGCGGCGGCAGAGGCGGACGCGGGGACCAGCGGCGTGGGGGCATCTTTGGCGCTTGCCACGGCCGTCATCATGGCCAGGCTGCAAGCTAACAGGGCGCTCAAATGTCGCATGGAAATCCAGAAAGTAAGAGTACTGTCTGGTTTACGGCTGGAAACAGCTAAAACTTGAATCGACCGGGGGAGAGACGCGGACCACAGGAGGGAAAACAGGACCCGGCGCGCGCTGGCGCCGGATCCGGGTAAGGCATCAGGCCGAGCGGGCCGTCATTTTCTTGTACAGCTTCCAGATGCCGCCCAGCGCCACCGGCACCACGGCGGCGCCCACGCCGATCAGCACGATCAGGGTCAGGTGGTCGCGGATCCACGGGATATTGCCGAAGAAGTAGCCGGCCGTCACCAGGCCCACCACCCACAGCAGGGCGCCCGTGATGTTGTACATCTGGAAGCGCGTATGCGTCATGTCGGAAATGCCGGCCACGAACGGGGCAAAGGTGCGCACCACCGGCACGAAACGGGCCAGGATAATGGTCTTGCCGCCATGCTTTTCAAAAAACTCGTGCGTGCGGCGCATGGCGTCCTTGTTGATCCAGCGGTAATCGTGGGTAAACACCCGTTGCCCGATGGCCTCGCCTATCCAGTAATTGAGCGTGTTGCCCGTCACGGCGGCCGTCACCAGCAGCGCGATCAGCAGGCCCAGGTGCATCTGGCCGGTGGCGCAAAAGGCGCCGGCGATAAACAGCAGCGTATCGCCAGGGAAGAAAAACAGCACCACCAGGCCGGTCTCGCAAAAAATGATCGCAAACAGCACCGCATACACCAGCGTGCCGTACTGTTCAATCAAGATGCCCAGTGTCTTGTCGACATGGACGATCATGTCGAGGAATTGCACAAAATCCATATTCTTTTTCCCTAAAGGTAGCGCCGGAATCATACACCACCGGGCCTGTGCGACGGCAGTCTCCGGGGCGAAAATTCGTGATTAATTTTTCAGCGCCCGTGGCCGTGTTGCGGGCGACGCGCCAATTTAAGGCCAGGTTAAGGAAACGTTGACGGATCAGCTTGACGGACACACCGGCAGGCCGGCTTGCCGCCACTGTTTTTTGACAAAAATATTGCCATTCCGGTATACACTTTCCACCGGGCGCAAACCGCGCCGACCAGGAGAATCCATGCATCTGACACGACTTACGGCATGCGCAATTGCCACTGCCATCAGCGCGGCGCTGCCCGCCGCCTACGCCGCCACCATCCGCGCACCAGCCGAACTGCCCGCCAAACAAAGCGTCGCCGACGTCATCAAGGCATCCACGCCAGCCGACTGGCGCGCGCTCGACCCGCAGCAAACCCTGTACATGGATACGGCATTGGGCCGCGTGATCATCGAACTGGCGCCCGAGTTCGCGCCGAAACACGTGGCCAATATCAAGGCGCTGGTGGCCGAGCAGTATTACGACGGCCTGGCGATCACGCGCGCGCAGGACAACTGGGTGGCGCAATGGGGCGACCCCGATGAAAAAAATCCGAAACCGATCAAGAAAGCCCAGCGCACCCTGCCCGGCGAATTCACGGTGCCGATGAAATCCATTACCAGCTTCACGCGCCTGAAGGATGTGGACGGCTATGCGCCGCAAGTAGGCCACTCGAACGGCTTTGCGTCCGCGCGCGACCCGAAAAGCGGCACCGCCTGGCTGACGCACTGCTACGCCACCGTCGGCGTGGGCCGCGACGTGGGCAGCGACAGCGGCGGCGGTACCGAGCTGTACGCCGTGATCGGCCAGTCGCCGCGCCACCTGGACCGCGACATTACCGTGGTCGGACGCGTGGTCTCGGGCATGCCGCTGCTGGCAACGCTGCCGCGCGGCACGGCGCCGATGGGCTTTTATGACAGCCCCGAGAAAACCGTGCCGATCAAATCGGTGCGCCTGGCGGCAGATTTGCCGCTTGACCAGCGCGTGGCAATGGAGGTGATGCGCACCGACAGCGCCGCCTACCAGGCCGTGCTGGAAGCCCAGCGCAACCGGGGTGGACCGTGGAGCAAGGTGCAGGCCGGGCATCTCGACCTGTGCAATGCGCCGATACCGGTGCGCGAGGTGGGGAAATAAACCCGACTGCCAGTGCTGGGGTCAGCCCCCCTGTTGAGTTAGCTCCCAGCTTGGCGTTGGCGGCGTTGGGGGTCTGAGCCCAAGATACGTTCGCTGTTTGCCACTGAAGGCCCGGGTCAGACCCGGCGGGCCTGACCCGGTATAATCTGGCGCATGAACGCTCCCATCACGCCCCACCGTCCGATCCAGGCCCTGCCTGACCAGCTGATTTCGCAAATCGCCGCCGGCGAGGTGGTCGAGCGGCCCTCGGCGGTGGTCAAGGAGCTGCTGGAAAACGCGCTCGATTCGGGCGCCACGCAAATCACCGTGCGGCTCGAAGAAGGCGGCGTCAAGCGCATCGCGATTACCGACAACGGGCGCGGCATCGACAAGGACCAGCTGCCGCTGGCCCTGGCGCGCCACGCCACCTCGAAGATCGCCTCCTTGCACGACCTGGAAAACGTGGGCACGCTGGGTTTTCGCGGCGAGGCGCTGGCGTCGATCGCGTCGGTCGCGGCGGTGACCGTCACCTCGCGCACGGCGGACGCGGCCCATGCGTGGGAAATCGTCGGCTCGCACAATGGCACGGTGGCGCCCTCGTCCGGCGCACCGGGCACCACGGTCGACGTGCAGGACCTGTATTTCAATACGCCGGCGCGGCGCAAATTCCTCAAATCCGAGCAGACCGAATACGGCCACTGCGCCGAAGTCGTGCGCCGCATTGCGCTGGCGCGGCCGGACGTGTCGTTCTCGCTGTCGCACAATGGCCGCACCATCGACCAGTGGAACATCAGCGAACTGGCCAAACGCAGCGCGCATATCCTGGGCAATGACTTTGCCGAGGCGCGCCTGGCGCTCGACGAGACGGCCGGCAGCCTGCGCCTGCACGGCTTTGCCGGCCTGCCGACAGCATCGAAAGCGCGCGCCGATGGCCAGTTCTTTTATGTCAACGGGCGCTTCGTGCGCGACAAGCTGCTGGTGCATGCGGTGCGCATGGCCTACCAGGACGTGCTGCACGGCGACCGTTTTCCCTCCTATGTGCTGGCGCTCGACCTCGATCCGTCGCTGGTCGACGTGAACGTCCATCCGTCGAAGATCGAAGTGCGCTTCCGCGACAGCCGCTCGGTGCACCAGTTCGTCTTTCACGCGGTGCAGCGCGCACTGGCGCAGACCTCGGCCACCGCTTTTGGCAGCGTGCCGGCGCCGTTGCCGGCCGCGTCCAGCCTCGGCGGCGACACGGGCGCCGGCCTCGGTGGCCCTGGCATGTGGCGGCGCGAGCAGACGCAGACCTCGTTCGGCGCGCAGTTCACCAATACCTATGCGCCGCCCCCGGCTGGCGGCACGCGGCCGTTTTTTGCCGATGCGCCCGGCGCGCCGCACGGGGTTGAGCAGACTACGGCATCGTATGGCGCGCTGTTTGCCGGCTCGCCGTCGCCGATCACCCAGGTCCAGCCCTACGTCGCTTCGGCCGAAGCGATGGCGCGCGAAGAATATCCGCTCGGCTTTGCGCTGGCCCAGCTGCACGGCATCTATATCCTGGCGCAGAACACCAAGGGCCTGGTACTGGTCGACATGCATGCCGCGCACGAACGCATCCTGTACGAGCAGCTGAAAAACGCGCTGCAGGCGCAGGTGTCGGGCCAGGACATGCAGGTGCAGGCGCTGCTGATTCCCGTGACGTTTTACGCGGACGCGATCGAAGTGTCGACCGCCAACGAAAACCAGGAAACGTTAAAGGCGCTGGGCTTCGATATCGCCGCCCTGTCGCCTACCACGCTGGCCGTGCGCAGCGTGCCGACCCTGCTGAAAAACGCCGACGCGCAGACGCTGGCGCGCGACGTGCTGCGCGACGTGCGCGAATACGGCGGCTCGCGCGTGCTGATCGAGCGCCAGAATGAACTCTTGGGCACGCTCGCCTGCCACACGGCCGTGCGCGCCAACCGCATCCTGTCGGTGCAGGAAATGAACGCCCTCTTGCGCCAGATGGAAAGCACGGAACGGGCCGACCAGTGCAACCACGGCCGGCCGACCTGGGTGCAGGTCGAGATCAGCGCGCTCGATAAATTATTTTTACGCGGGCAGTAGGTCGGCGTAGGTCGGCGTAGGTCGGCTTAGCGCAGCGTAAGCCGACATAACCCGCATGCACCGACATGGCCACCGCCCCGGCAGCGTCGGATTACGCTGGCGCTAATCCGACCTACGCTCTACGTACACACTTATACAAGATTCAAGATGATCAACACTTCCCCCCTGCCCCTCGCCGTCGCCATCATGGGCCCCACGGCCAGCGGCAAGACCGCCAGCGCGCTGGCCATCGCACAGGCCATCCCGTCGGAAATCATCTCGGTCGATTCCGCCCTGGTCTACCGCGGCATGGATATCGGCACGGCCAAGCCCACGCCTGGCGAACTGGCGCAGGTACCGCACCACCTGATCGACATCATCGATCCGCTCGACTCTTATTCAGTGGCGCAGTTCCGCAACGATACGCTGCGCCTGGTGAGTGAAATTACCGCGCGCGGCAAGCTGCCGCTGCTGGTCGGCGGCACCATGCTGTACTTCAAGGGCCTGGCCGATGGCCTGGACGACCTGCCGGGCGCGGACGCGCAGCTGCGCGTGCAGCTGGAAGCGGACGCGGCCACCATCGGCTGGCCCGCCATGCATGCGCGCCTGGCGCAGCTCGATCCGCCCACGGCCGCGCGCCTGGCGCCAAACGACGCCCAGCGCATCGGCCGCGCGCTGGAAATCATCGCCCTGTCGGGCCAGCCCATGTCAGCCCTGCTGGCGCGGCGCGAAAAAACCGTGCTGCCGTTCCGGTTGCAGTCGTTTGCGCTGGAGCCGTCGGACCGCGCCGTGCTGCACGGCCGCATCGCCGCCCGCTTCGACGCCATGCTGAAAGACGACGCCCTGCTCGATGAAGTGGAACAGCTGCGCCGCCGTGGCGACCTGCACCCGGGCCTGCCGTCGATGCGCTGCGTCGGCTACCGCCAGGCCTGGGACTACCTCGACGGACGCATCGACCGCGCCGCGCTGCGCGAGACGGGCATTATCGCCACGCGCCAGCTGGCCAAGCGCCAGCTGACCTGGCTGCGCGCGATGCCCGAGCGCATCGTCATCGATTGCCTGAGTGCCGACCCGGCGGCGCAGATGCTGGCGCAGATCGGGCCGTTGCCAAAATAGGCGCGCGCGAAAAACCCACAGATTTTTTGCGGCTGGCATTGACAAGGAAAACGGAAGACTGGATAATGCTCGGCTGTTGGGTGATATAGCTCAGTTGGTTAG
>NZ_DAMAGB010000062.1:0-18594 GCF_031995485.1 Janthinobacterium sp. | reverse complement strand
AGCACAGCATTCATAATGCTGGGGTCGGTGGTTCAAGTCCACCTATCACCACCAAAGAACATCGATCGGGTTTTCGCCTGGTCAACACGAGCATCCGGTCTGACCGGTCTGTCTGGTGATATAGCTCAGTTGGTTAGAGCACAGCATTCATAATGCTGGGGTCGGTGGTTCAAGTCCACCTATCACCACCAAGAATTAGCAGTACTGAAAACCCGCTTTTGCCTTGTGCAACGGCGGGTTTTTTCATGTCCTCGCGGCATGCAAACCATTGCCGGTTGATCAATCCGCCCTTTGCCGTCACACTCGCACGATCGCATCTTCGGCGCAATTGACCCGGAACCTGGACATGACATTCGAACCGCCATCAGATATCGCCGCCGAACGTGAACGCCTGCTCGATCCCACCCACGAAGAGCATGAAGAGATCATCAGGTATCTGCAGGATCACCCGGACCCGGCCAGCGCGCCCTGTCTCAAAAACGCGATTGCCTTGAAGCCGGCACTGGCCTATCTGGACTACGATGACTATGGCGCCTATTACAAGAAATGCCTGTGGGCGCTGCAGGCGATCGGCACCGCTGAGGCCATTGCCGTGATACGGGAATGCGCATCGGCGGACGATGAAGCACTGCGCATGCAGGCGCTGTACCGGCTTGAGAGGATCGCGCAGAAGGCTAGAACTGCGTGCTTACCGCAAACACCGCATCGCTGACACCACCTGCCTTGACCGAGGAACTCCCATGCTCAGGATTGAATTTGAGGCACCCAAGGAATCGCGCTGCGCCTGCTGCCAGAACACGACCGTCAAACTGACGCGCTTTGTCTACCAGGATGACAACGCCTTCGCCGTCTATTATGCGCAATTTACGCCAGGCCACGGCGAGAAACGCCTGAGCGCCATGATCGGACTGGGGGTATGGGGCGAGGACGCGGCAGGTCCCGAATCCCGGCTGGCGTTCCCCTTTGACATCTGGCTGAACGGCGACAATTTCCAGGTCGGCCTGAGCGATGCCGCGGACTCACCGTGGAGCGGCGTGACCTACCTGGGCCGGGTAATCGACCGTGAAGAGGCTCTGCGCCATCCGTGGCGAGCCGATGTGTTCCATATTACCGACCATATGGTGAGCACCGATCCCGACATCGTGAAATTTTTCAGCTGACACGCGCGGCGCGTGCAGCTTCGACGCAGCATCCGTGCAACACCTGGCGCCACTTCCCGCATTGGGGATTGTGGCAAAGCATGGCTGGCGCTTACAATGAGAATAATTCTCATTTATAAATCAATGCCGCCACCCATGTCCGCCGTCCAGCCCACCCTGCAACAGCAAGTGCAATCGCTCTACAGCGAGCATCACGGCTGGCTGTATGGCTGGCTGCGCAAGAAACTGAGCTGCCCGCACAGCGCGGCTGACGTGGCGCAGGATACGTTTGTGCGCATTATCGCTTCGCGCGACGCGCTGTTCGGCATGCGCGAGCCGCGCGCCTATCTGTCCACCACGGCCAAACGGCTGCTGGTCGATCGGGCAAGGCGGCAACTGCTGGAGCGCACCTACCTGGCCGAACTGGCGCTGGTGATGGATGGCGTCGACGGCGCGCCCTCGCCCGACGAAATCCTGATGGCGGTGCAGGCGCTGGAACAGATCGCTGCGGCGCTGGCCGGCATCGCCGCCAAGGCGCGCGAAGCCTTTTTGCTGCATTACCTGGACGAGCAGCCGCAGGCGGCCGTGGCGGCGCAGCTGGGCGTGTCGACGCGGATGGTGCAGAAATATCTGGTGCAGGCCTTGCTGGCGTGCCGCCAGGCGTCTTTCGATATTCCTGCATGAGCCGCGCGCAGACGGACAATATAGCCGGGCAGGCCGCGCACTGGATCGTCCAGCTGAGCGCCGGCGATGCGCGCGCACGCGATGCGGCCCAGGCGGGGTTCGCCGCCTGGAAAGCGGCCGACCCGCGTCATGCGGCGGCGGCCGCCAGCATGGAAGGGTTGCTGGGCCAGCTGCAGTCGGTGCATGGCCCGGCCGGCGGCGACACGCGGCCGGCGCGCGCGGCCTTGGCCGCCGTCGCACCCGGGCGCCGGCGCCAGCTGGCCGGCGCCGTGGCCGCCGCCATGCTGGTGCTGGCCGTGGGCCTGGCCGCCAGCGACCGTCCGGCCTATCTGCTGGCCGACCTGCGCAGCCCGACCGGACAGTGGCGCACGCACACGCTGGCCGACGGCAGCCGCCTGACCCTGGGCAGCGACACCGCCGTCAATCTGCGCTTTACCGGTGGCGAGCGCCATGTACAGCTGGTGCAGGGCGAGATCCTGGTCGAGGTGGCGAAAGATGCACGGCGGCCGTTCTTGGTCGACAGCCGGCAGGCGGCCCTGCGCGCGCTGGGCACGCGCTTCACGGTGCGCCAGCACGATGGCGCGACCGTCCTCAGCATGCTCGAATCGAAGGTGGCGGTGCAGCTGCCGCGCCATGCCGATACGATGGTGGCGGCCGGCCAGCGCACGCGCATCACCGCCGCTGGCGCCGGGCCGCTGGAGCCGTTTGATGCCGCCAGCCTGCAGGACGCCTGGCGCGCGCACCAGCTGGTGGTTGACGACCGCCCGCTGCCCGAGGTGCTCGATGAGCTGGCGCGCCACCGTCCGGGCCAGCTGCGCTACGACCGCGCACAGCTGGCGCATATCCGCGTGGCGGCCGTGCTGCCGCTGGACGACACGGACCAGGCGCTGCAGCTGTTGCTCGACAATTTCCCGCAGCTGCGCGTGCGCATGCTGACGCGTTATCTGGTGATGGTCGATGCCCCCGCTCATGGCTCCGCAGGCACTTCCGGAAAAAATAAAAAATAATGTGCCGCGCAGGTTCGTGTTGGCGCATCTCGTGCGTCAAGGCAGCTGAGATCATTCACAAAAGGCTGTCACCATGTCCGTTACTGTTCCGTCCCCACGCACGCTCAATACGCGCCTGCGTCCACTGGCCGTCGCCGCCCTGCTGCTTGCCAGCACCGTCCTGCATGGCGCCGCGCTGGCCCAATCCGCGCCTGCCGCCATCAGCTACACGATACCCGCCGGGCCGCTGGCCGGCGCCCTGAACCGCTACGCCCAGCAGTCCGGCGTGGCGATCGTGATCGACGCGGCCAAGGTGCAGGGTTTGAGCACCGCCGGCCTGCAGGGCAGCTACGGCGTCGACGAAGGCTTTGCGGTGCTGCTGCGCGGTACCGGCTACGCGATCGGCAAGACGCCGACCGGCTATGTGCTGGTCAGCGCCCCCGCAGCGGCTGCCGCATCCACCTCCGCGTCGGCGGCGGTGGACCGCACCATGCCCGCCATTACCGTCGTCGGCCAGCTGGAACAGGGCGCCACCACCGAGGGCAGCGGCTCGTACACGGCGCGCAAACTCACCCTGGGCAAGGGCGAGCAGTCGATGAAGGACATGCCGCAATCGGTCAGCGTGCTGACGCGCCAGCGCCTCGACGACCAGGGCATCACGGACCTGCGCGAAGCGGTCAACAACGTCACCGGCGTGGTCGGCGTGCATGGCGTGGGGCCGGGCGTGGTGATCACCTCGCGCGGCTTCCAGATCGATCAATGGCAGTACGACGGCGTGCCGATCGACCGCAACACCTATGCGCTGGGCAACTGGGGCCAGGAAAACATGGTGATCTACGACCGCCTGGAAGTGCTGCGCGGCGCGTCGAGCCTGCTGGAGGGCACGGGCAGCCCGGGCGGCTCCGTCAACCTGGTGCGCAAGCGCCCGCTGGCCGGCCGCCAGGCCAGCCTGATGGCCCGCGCCGGTTCGTGGGATCACTACAACGGCCAGGTGGACGTCAGCACGCCCCTGAACGCGGACGGCAGCCTGCGCGGCCGCGTGATCCTCGACCAGGACGACACGCATTCGTTCATCGACCAGGTATGGAGCAAGACGCGCACCGCCTATGTGGCGCTCGACTACGACCTGACGCCCGCCACCACCCTGGGCCTGGCAGTGAACAATGTCGACAGCCGCGGCCGCCCGATGTATATCGGCGTGGGCCGCTACGCGGATGGCAGCGAGCTGGGCCTGCCCCGCTCGACCTATACGGGCGCCGACTGGAACCGCAGCAAGGTCGAACAGAGCACGCTGAACGCCGACCTGGAACACCATTTCAACAGGCAGTGGACCTTCAAGGCCTCCGCGCTGGCCACCAACGAGAAAACCGGCTCGACCCACCAGCGCATGGCCGGCACCATCAAGGCGGACGGCAGCGGCTCGATGTACGGCGACTTTTCCACCGACTTCGACAACCGCAAGCGCGGCATCGACGCCTTTGTGCGCGGCCACTACAACGCGCTGGGCATCGCCCAGGAAGTGGTGGTGGGCGCCAGCTACGTGACGTTCCATTCCGACGACCGCTATGCGCGCGCCTGGACGCAGGGCGCGCAAATCTTCAATATCGACCATCACCGCCCATGGCAGGATTTCGACACCATCGCCGCGCGCGGCGTGTCCAGCAACAGCACCTACGACATGCGCCAGAAAGGCCTGTACGGCAGCTGGAACGGCCAGCTGAACAGCCAGCTCAAAGCGGTGCTGGGCGGGCGCTTCAGCTGGTATGACTTCGTGTATGCAGCCGGCGATTACCGCGACACCACCGAGGTATCGGCCAAGTTCAGCCCCTCGGCAGGCCTGATCTACGCACTGACGCCAGAGTGGAATGCCTATGTCAGCTATGCCGGCGTGTTCCAGCCGCAGACCAACCGCAATGTGGCCAACGAGATCCTCAAACCGATCACCGGCAACAGCTACGAGGCGGGCGTGAAAGGCGAACTGCTGGATGGCAAAGTGAACACCTCGCTGGCCGTGTTCCGCTACGAGCACAAGAACCGCGCCGTGACCGACTACGACGCCGGCTTTGGCTGCGACGGCTGGTACTGCTCGCGCGCCTCGGGCAAGGTGCGCAGCCAGGGCCTGGAGTCGGAAGTGTCGGGCGAAGTGGCGCCCGGCCTGCAGCTGTCGGCCGGCTACGCCTACACGGCGACCACCTATCTGGAAGACCCGGACAACCAGGGTGAAGTTTTTTCGACCTGGACGCCGAAGCACATGCTGCGCCTGTGGTCCGGCTACACCCTGCCCGGCGCGTGGAGCAAGGTCAGCCTGGGTGCGGGCGTGACCATGCAGAGCCACACGGTCGACTATGGCCGCAGCTTCGACGTGGCCGGCTTCTCGCTGTGGAGCGCGCGCCTGGCGTACCAGGCCACGCCGCAGGTATCGCTGGCGCTGAACGTCAACAACCTGTTTGACAAGCGCTACGTGATCCCGTCGTACAACGACACGGGCGGCAACAACCATTTTGGCGACCCGCGCAGCGTGCAGGTAACGCTGAAGTACACGCCGAAGTGGTGATGCTTTTTCACCCCAAAAGCAGGCCCTGGGGTCGGACCCTCAGGGTCCGACCCCGGCATTTTCGCCGTGCGGGGTAAATGCAGACAACGTAAAAAAGCCGCCAGCATGCAATTGCTGGCGGCTTTTTTATGGGCGACAGACTACGATTTCATTCCCACGCTTCCTTGCCGGCGCGCGGCTTGCCTACCATCAGCAAGGCGCCCAGGGTCAGCAGCGCTGCCAGCGTCAGGTAGTAGCCCACATACTGCAGGCCATGGTTGGTGGCCAGCCAGGTGGCGATATACGGCGCCAGCGAGGCGCCCAGGATGCCGGCCAGGTTGAACGTCAACGAGGCGCCCGTGTAGCGCACGGCCGGCGGGAACAGTTCCGACAGCATGGTGCCCAGCGGACCGTAGGTCATGCCCATCAGGCCCAGGCCGACGGCCATGAACAGCGTTACTTCCCAGGTCACGCCGGAGCCGAACATGGGCGCCAGTACCAGGCCGAAGATGGCGATGGCAACCGAGACCCAGATCAGGGTGGTGCGGCGGCCGCGGCGGTCCGCCAGGATGGCCGAGAACGGAATCGTCAGCGCGAAGAACAGCACGGCGAACAGCTGCACGATCAAAAATTCCTTGCGCGTGAAGCCCAGCTTGGTGGTGCCCCAGCTCAGTGCGAACACCGTCATCAGGTAGAACAGCACGAAGGTCGCCAGCGCCACGATGGTACCCAGGAACAGCATGCGGCCATGCTCGCGGAACACGGTGGCGAACGGCAGCTTGACGCGTTCGTTCTTGTCGAGCACTTTCTGGAAGTCCGGCGTTTCCGTGATCTTCAGGCGCACGTACAGGCCGACGATCACCAGCAGCGCGCTGGCCAGGAACGGAATGCGCCAGCCGTAGCTGAAGAACTGCTCGTCGGTCATGGTTTCGCTCAGCAGCAGGAAGATGCCGCCCGACAGGAAGAAGCCGATCGGCGCGCCCAGCTGCGGGAACATGCCGTACCAGGCGCGCTTGCCCGGTGGCGCATTTTCGGTCGCCAGCAGCACCGCGCCGCCCCACTCGCCGCCCAGGCCCAGGCCCTGGCCGAAACGGCACAGCGCCAGCAGCAGCGGCGCCATGGTGCCGATCGCGGCATAGGTCGGCAACAGGCCAATGATGACGGTGGAAATACCCATCGTCAGCAGCGCCGCGACCAGGGTCGCCTTGCGACCGATGCGGTCGCCGAAGTGGCCGAACACGGCCGAGCCGATCGGACGGGCAAAAAAGGCGATGGCGAACGTGGCCAGCGACTGCAGCACGGCGGCCGACGGGTCGCCGGCCGGGAAGAACAGTTTCGGGAACACCAGCACAGCGGCGGTGGCGTAGATATAGAAATCGAAGAACTCGATGGTCGTGCCGATCAGGCTGGCAAACAGCACCGTGCCTGGCGAATTTTTCTTCGGGGGATTGCTCGGGGTATTGCTCATGTACTGCGCTCCTTGGGGAGGGTGTCTAAAGGCCATTCTCTGGATGTTTTTTCAGGCAGCAGCACGGCACGTTGTCTCGACGCGCCGCTGGCATATCATAGCCGCGCGCGTGCGCATTTGCTGCACATTTGCTAATAACTGTGCAAACAAAAAACAACGGTTTTCGTTGCCGTCGCGAACGAATCGGCAACGCGCGTCAACGCGCCGTGATAGTGACTGATCAGAGAAACAACGGTCGTGCGCCATCCGGTCTATCCGGGGCACGGCAGGAAGGGCGTCAGGGGATGAGCGACGTGTGTCAGCGCCCGGCTATTGCCAGGCATTTCCGTACCAGACCTGCGCAGGACATCGCGGCATCGGTCATTTGTGGTGAATCCTTGCCTGCGGCCGCTCGCGGTGGAGCCGGCCGTGATGATCGCGCCAGCATCCGGCGAGGGATGCGGTTGATCTTTCTGTATCGGACCATGATACGCGTAGTGATGCGGTGGGGCAAGAAAGTTTGATGAGCAACCCCGAACTGCACATGCCGGGGTCGGACCGTGAGGGTCCGACCCAGTCTTTGCCGCTGGGTTGAATGGCTTACACGTCAATCAAGCCCAGCGCCTGCCCGATCTCGCGGCTGTCGAGCGGGCGCACCAGGCGCGCCACTTCCTGGCCGTCCTTGAGGAAAATCAGCGTCGGCCACAGCTTCACTTTGAACGAGCGGCCCAGCGGGCGGCCGCTGCCGTCTTCCACGCGCAGGTGCGGCACCTCGGCATGCTGCTGCAGGGCGGCCGCCAGCGGCGCATCGGTGGCGCGGCAGTGGCCGCACCAGCCGGTGCCAAATTCCAGCACGGTCGGTCCCGTCAGGGCGTCGATCTCGGCGCGCGTCGGCTGCGCCACGGCATAAGTCTGGTTCATGCTTGTCTCCTCAGGAAAATAAAAGCCCGCACGACGACTATGCATCATGCGGGCCTGCTGTGCCGTGCGGCATCCCGCGTTTACACCACTTTGACGCGCAGTTCGCCCAGGCCCGTGATGGTGCCGACCAGCTCATCGCCGCGCTGCACCGCCGCCACGCCGGCCGGCGTGCCCGTATAGATCAGGTCGCCCGGCTGCAAGGTGAAATAGGTCGACAGGTCGGCGATGGTTTCCGCCACGTTCCAGATCAGCTTGTCGATGGTGCTGTTTTGCCGCACGGCGCCATTGACCTGCAGCGTGATGGCCGCGCTGCCGATATCGCCGGCCTGGGCGGCGGGCGTGATGGCGCCGATTGGCGCCGACTGCTCGAACGCCTTGCCGGTATCCCACGGACGGCCGAGTTTTTTTGCCGCGCCCTGCACGTCGCGGCGCGTCATGTCGAGGCCGATCGCATAGCCCCAGACGTGTTCCAGCGCAGTGTCCACGCTGATCTCGCTGCCGCCCTTGCCGATCGCCACCACCAGTTCCATCTCGTGCTGGAAATCTTCCGTTTGCGCCGGATAGGACAGTTCGCCAGTCGCGCCGGCCGCTACCGGCAGCACCGCATCGGCCGGTTTCATGAAGAAGAACGGCGCCTCGCGGCCCGTGTGGCCCATTTCCTTGGCGTGGTCGACATAGTTGCGGCCCACGCAGTAAATGCGGTGGACGGGAAACAGGGCTGCCTGCCCGGTGACGGGAACGGCGGCCTGCACGGGTGCGGCGAAAACATACGACATGGTCTCTCCTGGATGGTGAAAATCTGGATAAAAAAAATGGCAGCTCGACGCTGCCATTCTTGTGCTGTCATTCTTATTCTACGACGTTTACGTGCTTACTTCAGCAGGCCCGAACGGCTTGGGTCCGGCATGCGGATGGCGACGATAAACGAGATCAAACACATGATGGTCACGTACCAGTAGAAATACTCTTCCACGTGCAGCGCCTTGAACTGCAGCGCCACGTATTCGGCCGAGCCGCCGAACATGGCGTTGGCCACCGCATACGACAGGCCCACGCCCAGCGCGCGCACTTCGACCGGGAACATCTCTGCCTTGATCAGGCCGCTGATCGAGGTGTAGAAGCTGATGATGGCCAGCGCGATGATGATCAGGCCGAACGCCGCGTACGGGCTGGTGATGTCTTTCAGCGCATGCATGATGGGCAGCACGCACAGGGTGGCCAGGCCGCCGAAGAACAGCATCGAGGTGCGGCGGCCGATGCGGTCCGACAGGGCGCCGAAGACGGGCTGCAGCACCATGTAGACCAGCAGCGCGCAGGTCATCACGGCGCTGGCCGTCTTGGTGTCCATGCCGGCCGTGTTGACCAGGTATTTCTGCATATAGGTGGTAAACGTGTAGAACACCAGCGAGCCGCCGGCCGTAAAGCCCAGCACGGTGATAAACGCACGCTTGTGCTTGAGCAGGCCGCGCAGGCTGCCCGCGTCCTTGTCCTTGCGCTCGCTGGCGGTGGTGGTTTCCGTCAACGATTTGCGCAGGTTCAGCGATACCAGGGCGGCCAGCGCGCCAAACACAAACGGGATGCGCCAGCCCCAGGCACGCAGCTCTTCCAGCGTGAGCAGTTGCTGCAGTACCACCAGCACCAGCAGCGCCAGCAACTGGCCGCCGATCAGGGTCACGTACTGGAACGAGGCAAAGAAGCCGCGCTTGCCCGATTCCGACACTTCGCTCATGTAGGTGGCGCTGGTGCCGTATTCGCCGCCGACCGACAGGCCCTGGAACAGGCGCGCCACCAGCAGCAGGAACGGCGCAAAGGCGCCGATGGTGTCATAGGTCGGCATGACGGCGATCATCAGCGAGCCGCCGCACATCATCAGCACCGAGATCATCATCGACTGGCGGCGGCCGTATTTGTCGGCAATGCGGCCGAACAGCCAGCCGCCGACCGGGCGCATCAGGAAACCGGCGGCAAAGATGCCGGCCGTTTGCAGCAGCTGCGTGGTCGGGTTACCGGAAGGGAAAAAGGCGTGCGAGAAATACAGGGCACAGAAGGAATAAATGTAGAAATCGAACCATTCCACCAGGTTGCCGGAAGAGGCGCCGACAATGGCCTTGATGCGCTGTTTCGAGGTCAGCTGCGAAACGTCATGCGGTGTGTCTTGTGTCATATCAGTCTTCTTGTTCGTGTAAAAAAGCCAACGCAGCCCGGTTTTGCCGGGCTGTTTTGCATCATACGCGCTGGAAACGCTCTGCGCGGCGTCCGGGCATACGCATAAATACGTATGGCAGGCAATACGCCGAAAGTACGACTAAACGCGTTCCAGCACCAGGGCGATGCCCTGCCCGACGCCGATGCACATGGTGCACAGCGCATAGCGGCCACCGGTGCGGTGCAGCTGGTTGACGGCCGTCATGGCCAGGCGCGCGCCGGAGGCACCCAGCGGATGGCCCAGCGCAATCGCGCCGCCGTTCGGGTTGACGCGCGGATCGTCGTCGCGCACGCCCAGCTGGCGCAGCACGGCCAGGCCCTGGGCGGCAAACGCTTCGTTGAGTTCAATCACGTCGAAGTCGGCCATGGTCAGGCCCGTCATCGCCAGCACTTTCAGCGTGGCGGGCGCCGGGCCGATGCCCATGATGCGCGGCGCCACGCCAGCTGTCGCCATCGCCACCACGCGCGCGCGCGGCGTCAAACCATGGCGGACGGCGCTCGCTTCATCGGCCAGCAGCAGCGCCACGGCGCCATCGTTGACGCCGGAAGCATTGCCGGCCGTGACGGTGCCGTCGGGGCGCACCACGGGTTTCAGTTTGGCCAGCGTTTCCAGGGTGGTGGCGCGCGGATGCTCGTCGCGCGTGACGATCAGCGGGTCGCCCTTCTTTTGCGGAATCGTGACGGGGCAGATTTCGCTGTCGAACACGCCAGCCTGCTGCGCCGCCAGTGCCTTGGTCTGGCTGGCCAGCGCCATCAGGTCCTGATCAAGCCGGCTGATGCCAAAGTCGGTAGCGACGTTTTCCGCCGTTTCCGGCATCGAGTCGACGCCATACTGCGCCTTCATCAAGGGGTTGACAAAGCGCCAGCCGATGGTGGTGTCTTCCATTTTCATGCTGCGCGAAAATGCGCTGTCGGCCTTGCCCATCACGAACGGCGCGCGGCTCATGCTTTCCACGCCGCCGGCGATCATCAGGCCCGCTTCGCCGCTTTTGATAAAGCGCGCGGCGCTGCCAACGGCATCGAGGCCCGAGCCGCACAGGCGGTTCAGGGTGGCGCCCGGCACAGAAATCGGCAAGCCGGCCAGCAGCGCCACCATGCGCGCCACGTTGCGGTTGTCTTCGCCGGCCTGGTTGGCGCTGCCGTACAGCACGTCGGTGACGGCGTCCCAGTCGACCTTCGGATTGCGCGCCATCAGGGCGCGGATCGGCACGGCGCCCAGATCGTCGGCGCGCACGCCGGACAGTGCCCCGCCGTAGCGGCCAAAGGCGGTACGCTGGGCGTCACAGATAAAAGCTGCAGTCATGTTACTTTCCTCCAAGAAAGGTGATGGTATTGCTTGAAATTAATGCAATTGCCGGGGTGCCGGATTACGCGCAAGCGCCTCGGCGGCCCCGCTACTCCGACCTACGCCGACCTGCGCCATTTGACGTTGATGCATGCAGGTCGGGTTAGCGCGCCAGCGCGTAAGCCGACACGTTGTTGGCATTGCGGGCGATGCCGGTCGACGCTGCATTAACGTGCGTCCCTCAGCAACACCGGCGTCAACGCCTGCAATTGCTCAAAACTCATGCCGTCCACGATCTCGATCACGGCCGCACCCTGCGGCCCCAGGTCGATCACGGCCAGGTCGCTGTAGATGCGGCTGACGCAGCCGATGCCGGTCAGCGGATAGGTGCAGGTTTGCACCAGCTTGCTGTCGCCCGCCTTGGTCAGCAATTCCATCATGACCCAGGTTTTTTTCGCGCCGATCGCCAGGTCCATCGCGCCGCCGACGGCGGGAATCGCGTCCGGCGCGCCCGTGTGCCAGTTGGCCAGGTCGCCGGTGGCCGAGACCTGGAAGGCGCCCAGCACGCAGATATCGAGGTGGCCGCCGCGCATCATGGCGAAGCTGTCGGCATGGTGAAAGTAGCTGCCGCCGGCCAGCAGCGTGACGGGCTGCTTGCCCGCGTTGATCAGGTCGTAGTCTTCCTCGCCGGGCGCGGGCGCCGGGCCCATGCCGATCACGCCGTTTTCGCTGTGCAAAATGATGTCGGCGCCTTCCGGCAAGTGGTTCGCCACCAGGGTCGGCAAGCCGATGCCCAGATTCACGACTGCGCCTTCATGGATGTCGGCCGCCACGCGCGCCGCCATCTGGTCTCGGTTCCATTTGTTCATCATTGTCTCTTTCAGGAAGCTTTGAAGCCGGCCGGGCCGGTGGCGGTGCGCGGCACCTGCACGATGCGCTGCACGAACAGGCCGGGGGTGATCACGTGCTCGGGGTCGATGCTGCCCAGCTCGGCCACCTCGTGCACGGAAGCGATGCTGACCCTGGCGGCCATGGCCATGATGGGGCCGAAGTTGCGCGCCGTCTTGCGGTAGGTAAGGTTGCCCCAGCGGTCGCCCTGCTCGGCCTTGATCAGCGCGAAGTCGGCGTGGATCGGCGACTCGAACACGTACATGCGGCCGTCGATCTCGCGCGTTTCCTTGCCCTTGGCCAAGTCAGTGCCATAGCCGGTGGGCGTAAAAAAGCCGCCGATGCCGGCGCCGGCGGCGCGGATGCGCTCGGCCAGGTTACCTTGCGGCACCAGTTCGAGTTCCAGCTTGCCGGCCCGGTACAGGCCGTCGAACACGTGCGAGTCGGCCTGGCGCGGAAACGAGCAGATGATCTTGCGCACCTGGCCGTTTTTCAGCAGCGCGGCCAGGCCGGTGTCGCCGTTGCCGGCATTGTTGTTGACGATGACCAGGTCGCGCGCGCCGTGGGCGATCAGGCCGTCGATCAGTTCGGCCGGCTGGCCGGCGCCGCCAAAGCCGCCAATCATGATGGTGGCGCCATCGTGGATATCGGCCAGCGCCTCGGCAACGCTGGTACGCAGTTTATCGATCATGCGGTGTCTCCTGAAGGGAATCCGTGAAATTTGTTCTATATACGAACAAATATTCGTATTTAGAACTTATTCGTGAGAATATGCCTGAAAGCCCGGCTTGTCAATTTGCCGCTGCGTTTGCCGTTGTGCGGGCGGGCATGGCTATAATTGCCACCTTGATCCACTGGAACCGTCATGAACGAGCGCAGCAGCCCCTTGGAAATCTCCGACCCAATCAGCGATGAGGCACCCCGCCCCGGCGACAGCTATGTGCAGTCGTTTGCGCGCGGCCTGGCCGTGCTGCGCAGCTTTGGCTTTGATGCGCCGCAGCAGACGCTGAGCGAGGTGGCCGAGCGGGCGCAGCTGACGCGCGCCGGCGCGCGCCGCATTCTGCTGACCTTGCTGCATCTGGGCTATGTGGAAGCGGATGGGCGCTTGTTCCGCCTGACGCCCAAGGTGCTCGACCTCGGCTACGCCTATCTGTCGTCGCTGCCGGTCTGGACCCAGGCCCAGCCGCTGCTGGAAGAACTGATGCAGGCGCTGCGCCAGTCGTGTTCGGCCACCGTGCTTGACGGCGACGATATCGTGTATGTGGTGCGCCTGTCCGCGCACCGCACCATGTCGATCAACCTCGGCATCGGCAGCCGCCTGCCGGCCTACTGCACTTCGATGGGCCGCGTGCTGCTGTCCGGGCTGGCGCCGGACGCACTGCGCGCGCGGCTGTCGAAGATGGCGTTATTGAAAATCACGCCGGCCACCAAAGTCGATATCGAGGCCCTGATGGAAGAGATCGTCCAGGTACGGCGCCAGGGCTGGTGCCTGGTGCAGGAAGAGCTGGAACAGGGGCTGATCGCGCTGGCCGCGCCCGTGTTCGACCGCAGCGGCAAGGTGGTGGCGGCGATCAATGTCAGCGGCCAGACGGCCGGGCCGTCGGTGGCGCATCTGCTGGAGCACAGCTTGCCGAAACTGCTGGAAACGGCAAGCCGGGTCAGTGCGCTGGTGCGGGTCCAGCAATAAGGACTATTTCTTGAACTTGGCGCACGGATCGGGCCGCGCCTGGGCCGGCATGGTCTGCGTCAGGTCGAACGCCCCCGGATAGCTGCTGCCGCCCTGCTCCAGGTAGCCGATCGTGCGTACATTGAGCTGTGGATCGGCCAGTTTCAGCCAGCGCGGCACGCCGATGTCCTTGCGCACATGGCCATTGCCGGCAAACAGCACCACGCCGCGCGGCGCCTGGTCGCGGATCACCTTGGCCATCCAGATATCGCGCGCCACCTGGGCGTCGACCATGCCGCCTGTCATCATGTCAGGCAGCATGCCGCAATGGCCGTCCTGGATTTCCTTTTTTTGCGCGTCGACGATATCGGCCGGCACGGGTGCGGCCAGGTAAGTGCTCACCATGGCCGGTGTCATCGACCATTTCAGGCCGTCGCGCACGGTGCGCGAGGCGTCCGCGCGCGACAGGTTGGCGGCGATCAAAGGCAACTGATAGCTGATGGCCAGGTCCAGCACCGGGCGGTACAGGCTCCAGTCCCAGCGCGGCTGCTCCATCACGCGAATGATGCATTCGGGATCGGCGCAGTCGCGCGCCGCGCGCGTCAGCAAGGGCTGGGTTTCACGGTCGAACTGTTCCATGGCGATCGCCGGACGCCAGCCGGCGGCCACGCGGCGCTGCAATTCCTCGAAACGCAGGCGGTGGCCCTGGGCATTGTCGTGTACTTCACCGAGCAGCAGCACCTGCGGATTGGGCAGGCTGTCGGCTACCGGCACGGGCGCCGGTGGCGGCGATTTTTTCAGCAGGCTGCCGCAGGCAGACAGCGCCAGCACGCTGCACAGCAGGGCGGCGCGCGCCCCGGCGCGGGGTATCATCTTCATCATGGTGGCTTGCATCCTGGAAATGGCGATGCGCCAGATTGTACCGCCCCGGTGCGCCGCCGCCACTGAAAATGGGCTTAATCTGCCTCGTCGCAAAAGATCGGCTTCGGCGTGCAGAATTGCGTGTACAGCACGCGCAGCACTGCCAGCACGGCCGGACTGGCGACACGATAATGGATCTGCTTGCCGTCGCGCCGGGTGGCGACCAGCATGTCTTCGCGCAATACGCCCAGCTGCTGCGACAGGCTAGGCTGGCCGATGCCGGTAAGCTGCTCCAGCTCGCTCACGCAGTGCTCGCCATGCGACAGCTGGCACAGCAGCATCAGGCGGTCGGCATTGCCCATGGCTTTTAACAGGGAACTGGCCTTGTAGGCCGACGCGCGCATGGCGTCGAGGTTCAATTGCACAGGTGTTGCTTCCAGCGTTTCCATCAGGCCCTCCCACAGGCGCGGTCATTTATCAAACAAGGCGGGACTCGCACAAGTCTTCGAACAATATACTAAGCGATAGAGTGTTTTCCTGCTCAAGCGCGCAGCCAAAAAACAACAGCGTTTTTTGTTGATAGCATGCCAATATGTTTTTACGTTTGGCGATAGATAAAATACTATCAAAACATTAAAAAGTCGTATTTAATAGCAAATACAGATGGCAATATTATCAATACTTGTGCTCTAATGCTGATTGCCATGACGACACTGTCTGGCCTCAAGGAGATCAACATGAAGGTGTACCAATCTGCAGCGCTGGCGTTGATGGCGTGGGCAGCTGCCATCCCGGCCGGAGTTGCAGGCACAACCGAGAAGGCACGCGGCAGCCATGCCGGTATCGTGATCGGGGATGATGTGGCGGCAGACGATGCACGGCCATGGAACAGGCAGCAATTGCCGTCCGCGCGCGTGCCGGCCAGTGGGCCGGTACCAGCGCAGCAATGGAGCCCGGCCATCGATCCGCGCCGTGGCGCCGGCAGATCATTGCCGGCAGCGCAGGTGCAGCCGGCGCGCGCCATCACTCCCGTACCGGAGACAAACATGTATTCGATGCTGCTGGTGGGACTGGGCCTGCTGGCCCTGCACGGTTCCAGGACCAGGCAGGAAAAGTTCGAGCAGTAAACAATATGGTGCCAGCTTATGCCGGCAGTTCATACGTAAAATCATAGTAATGCTTGCCGTTCTCGATGCGGATCGCCAGGCTGCCCTGCAAGCCCAGCAGCGCCTCGGTGCCCGTATCGGGCACCACCGTGACCGACAGGGCCGGCGCGCCGCGTGTCATGGTGCCGCTGTGCTGCAGATAGAAACTGCCCGCGTGTCCGTCCAGCGTGCCTTGCACCTTTTCCAGCGCCACATAGCCGGCCGAGCCGCTGACGCCGGAGCGCACGCCCAGCATTTCGCCATGGCCGCTGGCGTCGAGCGGGCCAAGATAGCGCTTGTCGAGCGACATGCGTCCCAGTCCCGAGTCCGCGGCGATTGCCGACAACGCTTCGGGCGTCATGGTGACGGTAAATTCTCCGCTGATCGATGGCATGGTGTCTCCTGTGTAGTGGAATGGGTTCAGACGGACGCGGCTGCGCCGTTCAACAAGGCATCAAGCTTCTGCATGGTGGCCCAGTTGCGTGACGTGACGCCATCGCCCAGCAAGACGCCCAGCGCCGCCACCACCTTGCTGGCCAGCACGCCATCGGGACACCAGGCATACGCGGCCCGCGTCCCCACAGCCAGCGCTTCGGGCTGCCATGGCCGCTGCGACAGCGGCGCCAGGCGCAGCGCGTCGGCCGGATTGTTCAGCACCAGCGCCAGCAGGCGGGCCGGGTCCAGCGCCGGCGCCAGTGTATTTTGCGCCATCAGTTCGGCAAACTGTGCGCTGGACAGCACCGTCACGCGGGCCGCCACGCCCAGTTTCAGCACCAGCGCTTCTTCGATCCGCGTGGCCGATACGCCTGGGGCCACCTGGCCCGCGTCAAACACGGCATTGCCACTGTTGAGCACGGTACGCACATCGCCATAACCGAGATCTGCCAGCAGCTTGCGCAAATCGGCCATGGCCACGCGCTTGGCGCGGCCGACGTTGATGCCGCGCAGCAGCGCTACCTGCCGTTCATTCTGTGCGATCGCCATGCCCGTCTCCTCTGCTGTCCGCCAGCGGCGTCACGCGCGGCAGGCGCAACAGGAAAGTGGCGCCCTGGCCCGGCGTGCTGGTGACCGTGATGGTGCCGCCAAACTGCCTGGTAATCAAGTTGAACACGATATTCAAGCCCAGCCCCGTGCCGCCCTGGCCGCGGCGGGTGGTAACGAAGGGATCGAACACGCGGTCGAGCAGCTCGGGCGCGATGCCGCGGCCATTGTCGCGCACCTGCATGATGAGATATTCCGCCTTGGCGCCCGCCTTGGCGTCCCCCATGCTTTCCGCTTCACAGCGCACGCCGATATGGATGGTGCCGGCCGTCTCGGCATCGAACGCGTGCTCGACGCAATTCAAGACCAGATTGGTCAGCACCTGCGCCAGCGCGCCCGGATAGCTGTCGAACTCGATGCCGGACGGACAATCGATGATCACTTCGCTGCGCGTCTTTTTCAGCGTCGGCTGCAGGCTGGCCACCACCTCGCCGATATAGTCGCGCAATTCGAAGGCGCGGCGCGCTTCGCTGACCTGGTCGACGGCGATCTGCTTGAAGCTGTGGATCAGGTGGGCGGCGCGATACGCATTGTTCATGATCAGGCGCGAACTTTCGCCGGCCGTTTCCAGGTAGCGCACGATATCGGTCTTTTTCACGCCGCCGCCGGCCACCGCCGCGCTGATCGCGTCGGTGGCTTCCTTCAATACCGACGCGCTGGTCAGCGCGATGCCGACCGGGGTATTGATTTCATGCGCGACGCCGGCCACCAAGCTGCCCAGCGAGGCCAGCCGTTCGGACTGCAGCAGCGATTCCTGTGCGCGGCGCAAGTCGTCCATCGCCTGCGCCGTTTCCTGCTGCGAACGGCGCGCCGCATCTTCGGCATGGCGCGTGCGTTCGATAATGGATTTCAGCTTGCGCTGCACGCCATTGAAGCCGCGGATCACGTCGCCCAGTTCGTCGCGCCGGTTTTCCGGCAATTCCTCGACCTCGTCGCTGCCGCGCGTGGCCAGGTCGACCAGGCCGTCGCGCAACTGCCGCAGCGGCCCGAACACGATGCGCAGGCTCAGTCCCAGCGCCGCCACCAGGATTACGTCCAGCAGAAGCACCTCGATCACCTTGCGCCGGATTTCGCTGCGCAGCGCCGCCTCGATCTGTTCGCGGCTGAAATTGACGATCACCTTGCCGACGATCGCGGGCGTGCCGCCACTGGTGGCGGCCATGGCATCGCGAAATACCAGCGGCGCCTCGATCGCCGTGCCGGCCATGGCCACGCCGGCCCGGTCGGCCGCCAGCGGCAGCAGCACGCCGTTGGCGTCGCGCATATTGCCGGCAAACAGGCCGACCGAGGCGTCGTAGACGCGGATGCCGACCAGTTCCGGCGGCAGCATCTCGGCCGCGACGATGCTGTCGACCTTGGATTTGTCGAGGTCCCACAGCGCCGATGGCAAACTGGTCTGCAAGCGCGTCAGTACGCCGCTGCGCAGGCGGGCGCTGCCCGCTTCGAGTTCCTTGCTGAGGGTATATTGGGTATAGCTGCCGGAAATGCCGAGCACCACGGTGACGATCACGATGAACAGCAAGGTCAGCCGGACTTGGATATTTACCATCAAACAACACCCCAGGCATGTGACTGGCGGCCCGCGGCGCGGGCAGGAAGACGGCAGCACAGCGTGAAATGTACGGTATGACAAGATGATTGGCAAGATTTACGGTTTGCTCGTCTTGGGCAGCGGCATTTGATGCAGCTCCATGCCGCTGCGGAATGCTTACATTGCGCCATGGCAATGGTAATATCGCTGCATCACAGAAGGAGTCATCATGCCGGTTACCCATCAACATTTACCCCTGGAC
>NZ_DAMAGB010000061.1:5183-34874 GCF_031995485.1 Janthinobacterium sp. | reverse complement strand
ATGAAAATCACCATTATCGGCACGGGCTATGTCGGCCTCGTGACGGGCGCCTGCCTGGCGGAGCTGGGCAATGACGTCTTCTGCCTGGACCTCGACGCCAGCAAGGTCGCGCTGCTCAACAGCGGCGGCATCCCCATCCATGAGCCGGGCCTGGAAGAAGTCGTCTCGCGCAACCGCGCCGCCGGCCGCCTGACCTTTTCCACCGACGTGGAGGCAGCCGCCCACCATGGCGTGATGCAGTTCATTGCCGTCGGCACGCCGCCCGACGAAGACGGCTCGGCCGACCTGCAATACGTGCTGGCCGCCGCGCGCGGCATCGGCAGGTACATGAACGAATACAAGGTCATCGTCGACAAGTCGACCGTGCCGGTCGGCACCGCCGAAAAAGTGCGCGCCGCGATCCAGGCCGAACTGGATCTGCGCGCCATCGATGCCACCCATGCCACGTTTTCTGTCGCCTCGAACCCCGAATTCCTCAAGGAAGGCGCGGCCGTCGAAGACTTCATGCGGCCCGACCGCATCGTGATCGGCGTCGATGCCACGCCCGAGGGCGAACGCGCGCGCGACCTGCTGCGCAGCCTGTATGCGCCGTTCAACCGCAACCGCGAGCGCACCTACTGGATGGATGTGCGCTCGGCCGAATTTACCAAATACGCGGCCAATGCCATGCTGGCCACGCGCATCTCGTTCATGAACGAGCTGGCCAACCTGGCCGACAAGGTCGGCGTCGATATCGAGGCGGTGCGCCGCGGCATCGGCTCAGATCCGCGCATCGGCTACAGCTTTTTGTATGCGGGCTGCGGCTATGGCGGCTCGTGCTTCCCGAAAGACGTGCAGGCGCTGGAACGCACGGCGCGCGGCCACGACCAGGAACTGCTGATCCTGCGCGCCGTCGAAGCGGTCAACGACCGGCAGAAGCATGTGCTGGGAAATAAGGTGGTCAAACGCTTCGGCGGCGACCTGGCGGGGCGCCATTTCGCCATCTGGGGCCTGGCCTTCAAGCCGAACACGGATGACATGCGCGAAGCGTCGGCGCGCGTGCTGCTGGCCGACCTGCTCGCGCGCGGCGCGACAGTGGCCATGTACGACCCGGTGGCGATGGCGGAAGCGCAGCGCGTGCTGGCACTGGATTTGAATCCGCAGCAACTGGCCCATATCCGCTATGCCGACAGCCCGACTGATGCCTTGCTGGACGCCGATGCGCTGGTGATCGTGACCGAATGGAAAGCCTTCCGCAGTCCCGACTTCGAGCTGATCAGGAAGCGCCTGAAGCAGCCGGTGATTTTCGACGGCCGCAATCTGTACGAGCCGGACAGCATGGCCCTGTACGGCATCGAATACCATGGCATCGGCCGCTCGGTCCTGACCCGCTGATACAGCCTGGCGCCCGGCATCCGGTGACAGCAGCAAGGCAGCCCGACTGGCTTACCGCCCTGTCGCCGCCAGTACGTCGCCGGCGTGCGCCCGGCGCCGCGCGTTCTTGTGCTGGTACATGCGCCGGTCCGCCAGCGCCAGCATGGCGTCGGACGATGGCGCCTCTGCGGCTGTCGCCCAGCCCACGCTGGCGCCGGCCTGCGGATAGCCGCGCTGGCGCAAGGCGCTTTCCAGCTGCCGCAGCGCCGCCAGCATGCAATCGACGTCGCCCGCGGGCGCCAGGATGGTGAATTCGTCGCCGCCGAGCCGATACACGCCGATGCCCGCGCGCAGCAGCTGGCGCAGGCCATGGGCGAAGTCGCGCAGCAAGGCGTCGCCGCGTGCGTGGCCGTCGCGGTCGTTGACGGCTTTCAGGCCATCGAGGTCGATCAGCAGCAGCGCCAGGCCGCCCTCCTCCTTGCCGGCATGCGCGGCCGCATGGCGCAGCGCCAGCTGGTCGTCGAAGGCATGGCGGTTGGCGATGCCGGTCAGGTGGTCGGTATGCGCCTGGATAATGGACCGGTTCAGCTGCTGCATCGCCAGCTCCTTGTCCTGCACCAGCAGGCGCAGCTTGTGCGCCAGCGCAAAGGCCAGCAGCAAGGCGTCCAGCGTGCCGCCCAGCAGGGTCAACAGTTCGGGATTGTAGACGGGCGGCGCGACCAGGCCGAAGTTGCTGGGCAGGATAAGGGTGGCCGGCACCATCAGCGCGCACGAGGCCAGCACGAAGTAGCGCGCCTGGCGGACACCGGCGCGCAGGCTGGCGATGCCGCAGAAGAGCGCCAGCGACAGCCAGACGCTGATGGCCAGCGTGGCCAGGACAGGCGCATACGGCAGCGCCAGCACGGTGCTGGGCAACAGCAGCAGCGGCAGCACGTAGTTGATGCGGCTGAGCTTTGCCAGGCGCGGAAAGTGCTGGCGCAACTGCAGGAACTCGACATAGAACGCCGTGTGCGGCAGCGCCAGCAGGAAGAACGGCACATACAGCCAGTGCAGATTGTGCCAGCCCAGCAAATGCGCCGGCAGGTGGAATTCCTGCGCCCAGGCGACCAGGAACACCAGCAGGTACAGCGCATAGCACCAGGTCGCGCGGTCCGGCTTCATCAGGTGCACGAACAGGTTGAACACGGCCAGCGCCCCCAGCGCGCCGAGCGAAGCGAGGATCAGGCTGTTTTCCAGCGTGCTCTGGTGCCGGTATTCAGATTCGGCAAACAGCCGCAGCGACGGCGGCGCCTGGTAGAACGGGCTGTCGATGCGCGCGACAATGGCAGCGCTGGCGCCAGGCGCGATCCGGATGCGCTGGCCGTAATGCAGCGCGTACTGGTAGTCGGCCCGGTAGCCGCTGGCCAGCGACTGCACGCTGCCATCGCTGCCGTAGACGCGGATGGCCGCCTGGTCGAACAGCACGCTGCCTGGTGCCACCACCCAGCCAGCTACGCTGCTGTCGTTGCGCACCTCGGCCACCAGCCAGTAGCTGCCGCCAAACTGGCTGACCCTGGGCAGCGCAGCGCGGCCCTGGCGCCAGCGCGCGATGTCACTGTACCCGGCAGGAAACGCCGCATCTGCCGCCGGGTAGATCCGGCCATCGTGCCGCATCAGGTCCTCGCCGCTGGCGATAGTCCGGGCGGCGCTGGCAGGCAAAACGACGGCCAGCAGCAGCACGGCCAGCAGGAGGCGAAACAGTTTCATGGTCGACGTGCGAGAACTCGAACCCACGATCATATAACAGAAAATTATGGCCTGGCTGGCCTCCCCGCGTGTCGCCAGCAAAAAAAGGAACGTTCTGCAACGAAGTTTTTCTGCTGCTTTTGCGTTGCCGTTGAAGGTCGTTATGCCGTCATGCCGCCATCGATATTGAGCTCCGCGCCAGCGATATAGCTGCTTTCTGCCGATGCCAGGAACAGGGCGGCGGCAGCGATCTCGTCGGCATGCCCCAGGCGTTTCATCGGGATCCGGTCGGTCAGCGATGGCCTGATCCCGTCGCTCACGCCATCGAACATCGGCGTGTCGGTGGGGCCGGGGCTCAGCGTATTGACGCGGATGCCGCGTGGCGCCAGCTCGTGGCTCCAGGTGCGCGCATACGAGCGCACGGCGGCTTTGGTGGCCGAATAAGTGCCGTAACCGGGATTGCCGATGCTCCCCGGCAATCGAACCGATCAGCACGATGGCGCCGCCGCTGGCCATCTGCCGGACTGCATGTTGTACCGTGAACACCATGGCGCGCACATTCAGGTTGAACGCGTCGTCAAAATGGTTCTCGGTGATGCTGTCCAGGGTCGCGTAGTCCGACACGCCTGACGAGGTGACCAGGATATCGAGTTGGCTCGCCTCTTTTTTGACAACGGCAAACAGCCGTTCCAGGTCGCCGGCAACCGTCACGTCGCCTTGCACGGCGTGTGCCCGTGCGCCGATCAGCGCCACCGCTTCATCGAGCTGCGCCTGGCGGCGGCCCATGATATAGACGCGGGCGCCTTCCGCGGCAAAGCGCCGCCTCGACCCGATCACGCACAAGGCGCTGGCGGCGGCGCTGCGTCGCCTGGAGCGCAACGGGCTGGTTCATCGGCGCGTGATCCCGTCGTCGCAGGTGGCGGTCGAATACTCGATCACGCCCCTAGGGCGTTCCTTGCAGCAGCCATTCACGGCACTCGTTGCCTGGGCCCATGAGCACGGCAACGGCATCGGAGAGGCCCAGCTGGCGTATGACGCGCGCCTGGAGGCGATCTGAAGGCTACAGAAAAAGCTTGACCACAAACCTACCAGAAGGTAGGCTACGCAACATGACGACTCCATCGAACACCTCTGACGCCATCCTGGCCTGCGCCCGCACGCTGATCGCCGCCGGCGGCTACAACGGCTTCAGCTATGCCGATATCGCCGAGGTGGTCGGCATCCGCAAACCCAGCATCCATCACCATTTCCCGACCAAGGTCGATCTGGTGACGGAGCTGCTGGCCGGGTATCGCCGCGAAGCGGAGGATGGTTTCGGCAAGCTGGCATCCGCCATCCCGGACCCGCTGGGGCAGTTGCGCGCCTACATACAATACTGGAACACCTGCCTGCTTGATGCCAGCGCCCCCTTCTGCGTGTGCGCGATGCTGGCCAGCGAACTGCCGATCCTGCCGGACGAGGTGGCGCTGGCGGTGCGCGGCCATTTCCGTTTCCTTTCCGGCTGGGTGACGTCGGTACTGGAACACGGCGTGCAGCAAGGTGCCATCACACTGCAGTCCCCCGCGCGCGTCGAGGCCGAGGCCTTTATGGCAACGGTGCACGGGGCGATGCTGTCGGCGCGCGCGTATGGCGACGCAAACCTGTTTGCCACCGTGATGCAGCCACAGCTGGAACGCATGGCGGCGAGGCGCTGATTTCGCCGTAATTTTTTTCCTCCATTACCTACCAACTAGTAGGTTTGTTAATCCATTCTCCCCCGCTGCCCTGGCGTACCGGAGAAGTAGTTCTTACTGAAAGGCATCATCATGTTTGGAATCTCCCCGCTGGGCTGGCTGCATACCCTCGGCAGCCTGCCTGCCATCCCCCTGGCGCTGTATATGCTGCTGCGGTATGGCAGGATCACGCCGCGCAATGGCGCCGGCATCGCTTATCTGGTGTCGATGCTGATCGGCGCGGTCACGGTGTTCGTTGTTGCGCACCAGCCGGCCAGTTACGGCATCGCCGCCGCCACGCTCCTGCTATTGCTGACCGGCTACAGCGTCGCCCATGTGCCTTTCGCGGCGCGGGCCAGCAGCTATATCGAAACGATATGCCTGAGCCTCAGCGTGTTCCTGCTGATGGTGCCGACCGTGAGTGAAACGCTGCGCCGCGTGCCCGATGGCCATCCGCTGGTCACCGATCCGACGTCGCCGCTGTTGCTGGGAGCCTTGGCCAGCCTGGGTGTCATGCTATTGGTGGGACTGGCGCTACAAATCATGGGGTTGCGTAAAAAATCACGCCGCTGACAGGCGCAGCCGCTGTATTCGGCAGCGATTTTGTTATGATAAAGAAATGAAAAAACTCCTCCTCCTGATCTGCCTGCCGCTGCTGCTGGCTGCCTGCGGCGCCTTTTCCAGCGCCTTGACCGACAACGACGTGGCGCGCTACATCAAGGCGTACGACAACTTTGCCGCTGCGGCGCCGGAACTGGACAAGCTCAAGCGCGAGGACCAGGCGATGTCGCTGCTGACCTGCGCGCCGTGCCTGGCGCGCCTGGAAAAGGCGGTGCAGGATGCCGGCTACAAGGACATGAAGTCCTTTGTCGCGTTTGACATCCGCATGCATATCACGCTGCGGGCATGGGCTTACGTGGAAATTGCCAAACTGGCCGGACAGTCGGGCCAGGCGGTGGCGGCGGAGGATTTCTGCAAGCTCAAGGAAAATATCGCGCAATCAAAAGACGCCGAGCAGATGCGGCTGCAATGCACGCGCCTCAAATCCTATACCAGCTACCTGGACCGGGCCGGCGCCTTTGCCGTGAAGCTGGCGGAAAAGCTGCTCAAGGACGGCGATATCGAAGTGGTGGCCAAACACATCGATGCGATCAGTGCCGCCCTGTCGAACGAAAAACTGCCGTCGGAATTCCGCCACGGCAGTGGCGGCGGCTTCGACGACTAGCGTTTACTCCTTTTCGCCCCTGGCCATCTGCCCGAACACCTCGTCGCGCCGCACCCAGGCGTGAAACAGCGCCGCGCCCAGGTGGGCCAGGATGGTAGCGAACAGCACATATGCGAGGATGCCGTGCAGCGGGCGCAACATGCCGTATACCTCGGGGCTGTGCGGAAGGATGGCCGGCAGGTGCACCACGCCGAACATCGGGATCGGATAGCCGCCGGCCGACAGCATGGCCCAGCCGATCAGCGGCATCGCCAGCATCAGGCCGTACAGCAGCCAGTGCGAGGCGTGCGCGGCAAATTTCTGGATCGCCGGCAGGTCGCCGGGCAGCGCCGGCGTCGGCCGGCTCAGGCGGTTGACCAGGCGCACGATGGCCAGCAGCAGGATCGCGATGCCGAGCGGGCGGTGCAGGTCCAGCAGCTGGACGCGGTACTGCAGCGAGACGACCATGCCGGCGCCGACGAACAGCATGGCAAGAATGGCAAGCGCCATGGACCAGTGCAGCGCGCGGGCCAGCAAGTTGAAGTGGCGTGGGCGGTTCATTTGGCGCTCCCGTTCTGGACTGCAGGATAGGCGGACTTGCCGGCGCTGATTTCGCGCTCGCGGCGGTTGAACGACACCGAATACGCGGCCGAGCGCGCGTGCAGGATGGGGTCGTCGCTGGCGGCGATGCCGACCGGCAGGATCAGCGGATCGAAATTGAGGTCGCGGCATGGGCCGCTTGCCTGCGGCTCGGCATGCGCCAGGGTCAAGGTGCCGATGGTGGCTTCCTTGCGCGATTCGGGCCAGGCCTGCGAGGGATCGTTGACGGGGTCGTCCGGCTCGGCCAGCTGCACTACCATGTCCCACACCAGCGGGCCGGTGGCCAGGCGCCGGTCCAGGTCGGCGATCAGGAAATTCGCATCGGCCGCTTGCAGCTGTTCAGGGGTCATCGCCACGAACGGCGTGCGCGGGCGCATCGACCAGCGCACCATGCGGTCGACGCCGTGCGCGTCCGTCAGCCGAAACGCATTGATGCCGTTGAAACGGGTGCTGCCCAGGCTGTCCGAGCGGGGCGCGCTTTTCGCCCAGGCCTGGAAGGCGGCGATCTCGGGATGCGCGGCCAGCACGGCTTTCATTTTCTCCGGGTCCGGCTTGCCGGTGGCCGGATCGGGCTTGCCCGCCTCGTTCATCGCCTGGAAGCCTTGCGGCGTGGCGGCGGCAAAAAACGGAAAACTGTTCATGGCGATGCGCCATTCCTGGCCGTCGTCGGTTTTCAGCTGCACCGCCATGCCGCGCACGGGCGACGCATTGTCCGGCGCATACGGGTTGTTCGACGGCGCGGAAAAGCGGCCGATGACGGCAATCGACGGCTGCGAAAACGCGCGCGCCTTGGACAGGCTGGCCGCTTCCGGCGTGGGCGCAAAGGTGCCGGCAAAGCAGACGCCCTTGCTGTGCGCGCGGCGGAAACCCGGCTGCTGCTGGCCCGACGACTGGGCGAAGTCCATCATTTTTTGCGGCGTCAGCTTGTGGTTGCCGATCCAGCCGCCGACCCACGCGAACAGCGCGGCGAGGGCCAGCAGGATCAGGGCGATCGGTAACAGCAGCAGCAGGGAGCCGCGGCGCGGTGGGGGATTGGGGGTGGACATGTGGGTCTGGCTTTCGTAGGTTCGATGGCTGGCGACAGCGATCATAGCGCGTCCGGCAGAACCGTGCGCTTTGACAGTCAAACCCTGCCGGCATCCTCGGCTCCGGCAAGCCGCTCCCCCTGCCGTGGCGAGCGAGAATCCGGCCCGCCCTGCAGCCAGATATCAAAACTGGTCGCGCCCTGGCCGGTGGCCGACAACCGGTACGCAAGGCCGTGGCGCGTCAGCACCTCGCGCACGAACAGCAGGCCGATGCCCTGGCCGCCTTTCTTGGTGGTGAAAAACGGCATGAACAGCTGCCGCGCCGGCAAGGCGCCCAGCAGGTTGCCCGAGTCGATGATCGACAGGCGCACGCCACCTGCCTCGCCCGCCAGCTCAAACCAGATGGCACCATCGGCCGTGCCGCTCTGCTCGACCGCCTCCATCGCGTTCTTGACCACATTCAGCAGCGCCTGCTCCATCAGATGGCGGTCCAGCGCGATGGCCGGGACCGCGTCGCAGCGCCGCCAGCCGATCGCGATGCCGCGGCTGCGGCAGGGTTCGCGGTACAGGTACAGGATATCGTCCATGATCTCGCGCACCGCGACCGGCCTGGGCTCCGGCGCCGGCATCTTGACCACGCGCGTGAAGCGTTCGATGAATTCGCCCAGGCTGGCATTGCGGCGCTTGACGGCGGCAATCGCCGTGCCGAAGTCGTCGCCGTCGCGCGCGGTGAGCTGGCCACGGTAATACAGCAGCGAATCGAGCACCGAGCCGGTGGCCGCCACGGTGTTGTTGACTTCGTGCGCCAATACGCGGACCAGCTTGTCGTAGGTGGCTTTCTCGGAACTTTCCAGCTCCTGCGTCAGTTCCTCGACCAGCAGGAAGTGCCGCGCGAAACCGCGATCGTAAAAGCAGCCGCGCTGGCAGCGGTAGCGGCGTCCGTCGGCGTCGCTCAGCAACTGGCTGTCGCCGGGCGGCAGCGCGTCGAGCTGCAACAGCAATTCCTGCCTGTCCTCGCGTGCGCCCGCTGACAGCGCCCGCCCCTTCGCTTCCGGCCCCAGCCCCAGCAGCGCCTGGGCGCTGGCGTTGAGCAGGCTGATCTGGCCGTCGAAGTCGAACACCACCACCGCGCCGGGGGTCGCTTCGAGCAGGCGGTCGAGAAAGCCCTGCTGCTCGCCGATCTGCAAGCGCTCCTGGTACAGCGCGCCCAGCATGGTGTTAAACAGCTGTACCAGTTCATTGAGTTCTTTGTCGCCGCTGGCCTGCAGCCGCGCCGCGTAATGCTGGTCTTGCAGCAGGTCGTGGAAATGGCGCGTATAGCCGAGCGGCTCGAGCGCGCGGCCGACCAGGCGCACGCCCAGGGCCAGGCTGAGCAGCAACAGCGCCTCCACGGCCAGCATCGGCAGCGGCGTGGCGCGCAGCAGGAACACGCTCAGCGCGACGAACAGCAGGTGCGCCGCGAACAGATAGGCGTACAGGCGCCAGCGCAGGCTCATGCGGCGTCGCCGTCGTTGCCGCCGCCGAGGCCATGGCGTTCCAGGCGCCGGTACAGCGCCGTGCGGCTCAGCCCCAGCGACTTGGCCACGCGCGTGATATTGCCCTGGTGCTGGTCGAGCGCGTGGCCGATCATGTGGCGCTCGACCTGTTCCAGCGTCATGCCGTCGACGCCCAGGCGCTTGCCGGGGGCGCCGCCATGTTCATGCTGCTCGGCGTCGACGAAATCGGCCTGGCGCAGTTCGCTGCGCCCGACCAGCAGCAGCGTGCGTTCCAGCGTCTGCTTGAGCTGGCGGATATTGCCGGGCCACGGCTGCGCGCTCAGCCAGTCGAGCGCGCCCGGCGCGATGCTGGCCGTGCCCAGCCCGTAGCCGCGCGCCACCTCGGCGACGATATGGCGCGCCAGCAGCGGGATGTCGCTGCGCCGCTCACGCAGCGGCGGCAGCCGTATGGTGATCAGGTTCAGGCGGTAGAACAGGTCTTCGCGAAATTCGCCGCCGGCCACCAGTTCGGCCAGCTCGCGGTTGGTGGCCGACACCACCCGGATATCGGCCTGTTCGGTGCGGCTGGCGCCGACCGCCTGGTAGGTCTGGTCCTGCAGCACGCGCAGCAGCTTGACCTGGTCGGCGCGGTGCAGTTCGCCGATCTCGTCGAGGAACAGGGTGCCGCCGTGCGCGCTGGCGACATGGCCCTTGCGGTCGGTTTTGGCGTCGGTGAAGGCGCCGCGCACGTGGCCGAACATTTCACTCTCGAACAGCGACGGCGTGATCGCGCCCATGTTGATCTTGACGATGGGCTGGCCGGCGCGCGGGCTGTTGCGGTGGATGGCGTCGGCGATCAGCTCCTTGCCGCTGCCGCTCTCGCCCAGGATCAGCACCGGCGCCCTGGTGGCGGCCACCTGGGCGATGGTGGCCAGCACCTTGAGCAGGCGCGGGTGCTCGCCGACGATGGCGCCGAAATCGCACTGGGCGTCGAGCGCCTGGCGCGACGGGTTGGCCAGGCGCGCCGGCCCGCTGGTTTCCAGCGTGGCGCGGATCAGTTCGACCAGCTGGGTATTGTCCCACGGCTTGGTGAAGAAATTGGCGGCGCCGGCCTGCACGCCGCGCACCGCCAGCGCGATCGAACCCCAGGCCGTCATCAGCAGCACCGGCAGACCGGGCCGGCACTGCCTGATGGAAGCGAGCAGCTGCAGCCCTTCCTCGCCGCTGGTGTGCAGCGAGAAATTCATGTCCTGCAACACCAGGTCCGGCGCCTGCCGCGCCAGCAGCGCCAGCGCCTGGGCCGGATCGTCGCAGCACACGGCGTCATAGCCGGACTGCTTGAGCAGCAGCGCCAGCGAGACCTGCACCGCCGTGTCGTCGTCGACGACGAGGATGCGCGGACGCTCCTTGCGTGATATGTCCATCGATTCAAACCGCCTTATTCATAGTGCAGCGCCTGGGTCGGGCTCAGGCGCGCGGCACGCCAGCCCGGATATAGCGAACAGAGCAAGGATAGCAGACAGATCACGCCCGCCGATAGCACGCTGGCCATGAAAAATACCGTCCAGTCGAGGTTCTCGCCGAATACGCCGGTCAGCGGCAGTTGCACCAGCAGCACCAGCGCCACCGCCATCGCGCCCGAACTGAGCAGCATCTGCTCGGCGACGATCTGGCGGTAGATGTCGCCGGCACTGGCGCCCAGCGCGCGGCGCAGGCCGATTTCCGGAATGCGCTGGGTGGTGTTCTGCCACAGCACGCCGAACAGGCCGAACGCCACCATCACCAGCAAGAAAGCGGCGATCACCGACAGGATCGTCAACGGGATCATCTGCGTGCCGAGCATCGACTTGCGGCCATCGGGCAGCGGCGTGACGATATAGTTCCAGTCGCCGCGCACCTGTTTCAGGCGCGCATTGAGCCGGGTTTCAAACGTGCGCGGCGTGCCCGGGCGCAGCTTGAGCATGATGTTGTTGGCCGTCTCCTTGCCCACGCCCGGTATCCAGCGTGGCAGCATCATGTAGACCGGCTCCTGCAGTTCGCCCTGGGCGCGGAACTGCGCCACCACGCCGGTCACCCGATAGCGCTTCGGCGCTTCCTTGCCTGCCTGTTTCGCGATGTAGAGCTGGCCGATCGGATTCTTGCCCGGAAACAGCTTGTCGGCCACCAGCTGATTGACAATGACCGGCGTGGCGTCGGCGCCGTCGTCCGCCCTGGAAAACCAGCGCCCGGCGGCCAGCTTCATGTCCATGGTCCTGAAGTAGTCGTCGGACACGCCCAGGCCATCGATGGTGATCTGGCTGCTGCCGTCCGGCAGCGTGTATTCTTCGGTCCAGCGCGACATCTCGTAGGTGCCGAACCAGCTGAAGGCGACAGCCTCCACCTCGGGCAGCGCGAGCAGGCTGCGCCCGAGGTTGTCGAAGATGGCGGCGTCATTCGGCAGATCCTTGGCCGCGCGCATGCTCACCGACCACTGCTTGCGCCATTCGTGCCCGGTCGGCAACTGGTACAGCTGGTAGTGGCGCAGGCCGAACGCGGCAATGGCGAACACCACCAGGAAGGCCAGCAGGATTTCCAGGCTCAGCATCATGTTGCGGGATTTTCGTTTCCAGATCAGCTTCAACAGGTGGCGCAACATCAGGCAGTTCCTTTCAGGGCGTGGACCGGGTCGAGGCGGGCCATTTTCAGGGCCGGGATCAGGCCCGACAGCACGCCGAACACCAGCGTGATCAGCAAGCCATAGCCAAACACGGCGAAGTTCAGGTGGACTTTCAGATACGGGACCAGGCCCGAGCTTTCCAGCCACCACAGCGCGCCGGCCGCGCAGACCAGGCCGATGGCGCCGCCGGCCAGGCACAGCAACACGTTTTCCAGCACCAGCTGCGCCACCAGCTGGCGGCTGGTGGCGCCAAACGCCTTGCGCACGCCGATCTCGCTGCTGCGCTCCATGATGCGTCCCACGTTCAGGTTGACCAGGTTCAGCGCCGGCAGCATCATGAACAGCACCATCAGGGTGATGATGATGGCCAGCAGCTTGCCGGCGCCGCCCTCCTCGGTCTGGTCGGCGAGCAGGGTACGCGCGAACAGCTGCAGTTTGGAGTCGCCCCAGAAGCGCGTGGTATTGAACTGGTTCGGGTCGGGATACTGCACCGTCTTTGCGACCTCGACGATCTGGCGCTTGATGGCGGGCAGATCTTCGGCCCGGTAGGCCAGGATCATGGTGCTGAACATGCCGAACAGCTTGTCCTTGTAGTCGCTCGACGGCGCGCTGGTCAGCGGCACCCAGATATCGGAATAGGCGTTGATGTGCATCTCGTCCTGCACCACGCCGACCACGCTGAAGACCTGTCCGTTGGCGTTGAATTTCTGGCCCAGCCAGGTCTGGCCCGGAAACAGCTGCTGCGCGGTCGAGCGGTTGATCACGGCCACCATGCGGCCCTGTTCGACATCGTCGGCATTGAGGGTGCGGCCCGACACCAGCGCGAAATCGAGGATCTTCCAGTATTCGGCATCGGTCAGGCGCATCTGGCGGTCGTTGACGCGATCGGCCTGGTACACCGATACCGCCTGCGGAAAGCTGAACACCGACACGGCTTCGACGCCCTTGAGCGGTTTCAGGTATTGCGCGATCATCTTGTAGCCCAGCGTGCCGCGGCGGCGCCCCCCCTTGTCGGTGTGGCTCGACTCCACCATCACCATCTGCACGAAACGCGCGCTCTTGCCTTCCACGCCGGTCGGATAGAAAGTGTTCTGCAGCAGCGCCGCGACCACCATCAGCACCACCAGCGTGAGCACGATGCACAGCAGGTTGATGGCGGTGAACATTTTGCGGCGCAGAAAAACCTTCCACGCCGTCAGCATATAGTTCCTGAACATGCCGTCTCTCCTCAGGCGACCAGCTGGCCGTCGAACACGCGCACCACGCGCCCGGCCAGCCGCGCTTCCTGCTCGTTGTGGGTGACCATCACGACGGTGGTGCCCTCGCTGTTGAGCTTGAGCAGGATGTCCATCACCTCCTGGCCCATCTTGCTGTCGAGGTTGCCGGTCGGCTCGTCGGCCAGCAATACCTGCGGCTGGCCGACGATGGCGCGGGCGATCGCCACCCGCTGCTGCTGGCCGCCCGACAACTGGTTCGGGTAATGGTCCATGCGCGCCCCCAGGCCGACTTTTTCGAGCGCCTCGCGCGCCAGCCGCTGGCGCTTCCTGGCCGACATGTCGCGGTACAGCAGCGGCAGTTCGACATTGTCGATCACGCGCAGGTCATTAATCAGATGAAAGCTCTGGAAGATGAAGCCGAACGTGTTGTTGCGCAGCCTGGCCACATATTTGTCCTTGTACGAGGCTACCGGCGCGCCGCCCACCGTGATCGCGCCGCTGCCCGGATGGTCGAGCAGGCCGATCAGATTGAGCAGCGTGCTCTTGCCGCAGCCGCTGGGGCCCATGATGCAGACGAATTCGGCTTTCGCCACATGCAGGTCGATGTCTTTCAGGGCCAGGGTTTCGACCTTGTCGGTGCGGTAGGTCTTGCTGACTTTTTCCAGGCGTATCATGTTGTCCCTTTTTTGGGTGAGGTTTAGTCGGCCACGCGGACGCTGCCGCGGTCCTTGTAGCGGCTGGTATCTGAAATGATGAGACGCTCGCCGGCACGCGCGCCGGACAGGATTTCGACGCTCTTGCCGTCGCTGGCGCCGATATCGAGCGTGGTCTTGCGGGCGACGCCGTCGCGCACCACGAAGATCTCTTGCGGGCCGCGGCCGTTGAACGCCGGGCCCGCATCGGCCAGCAAGGTGTGGCTCTTCTGCTCGGTGACGATGTTGACCTCGACCCGCAGCTTGTTGCGCAGCATGGCGTGGTTCGGCTCGGCCAGCGTGACGAGCAGCTTGACGGTGCCGTTCTGGATCTCCGGCAAGATGGTTTGCACCCGCCCGGCCAGCCTGACGTTGCCCTGCTCCACCAGTACCGCCTGGCCGGCGCCCAGCGCGCGCGCATGAAAGTCGGACAGCGAAGCCTCGACCTTGTAATTGTTCAATTCGGACACCTTGGCCACCAGCTGGCCGTTGCCGACGCTGGCGCCCTCCTCGTCCATCAGCTGCGTCAGCATGCCGGCAAACGGCGCGCGCACGCGGGTCTGATCGGACAGCTGCTGCTGTTGCGCCAGCTGCTTTTGCAGGATGTTCTTTTGCAGCCGCGCCCCTTCGATATTGATCGAGGTGACACGCTGGTTGTCGTCGATCTGCTCGCGCTGCTGGCGCAGCTGGATCTCGATGCGCCGCACGTTCAGCTCGGCCGTCAGCAAATCTTCGGCCGACACGCCGCCCGCCTTGCGCAGCGTCTGCGAGCGGGCCAGCCGCACGCGGGCCGCCTCCAGGTCGAGCTGCAGCAGCTCGATCGCGCTGGCCGTCTGCTTGCGCTTCTGCGACAGCTCCAGCGTCAGCGCGGCGATGCGGTTTTCCTGCTGCGCCAGCTGCTCCCGGATGCTGTCGATGGCCAGCACCACGGCGCGCTCGTCGAGTTCCAGCAGCAATTCGCCGGCCCGCACCTGCTGGCCCAGCTTGGCATGCACTTTGGCCACATGGGTCTGGATCGGGCTCGACACCAGCTCTTCGTGCACCGGAATCACGATGCCGGACGCGTTGATGGTATTGGCGATACTGCCCACCCGTACCTGCGCCAGCATCAGCCCGGACGCCTCCACGCTGGGACCGACCAGCCGGTTGATGCCCCACGCGGCCAGGCACAGCGTGGCCAGCAGCGCGGCAATGACCAGTACCTGGTGGCGCTGGCGGCGCTTGATAATGCCGGGGTCGAGGGCGAGATCCATGGTGAGGCGTGGGCAAGTGGAGTATGCGCTCTCTTTCGCAATCTTCGTGCCACGTCTTGCCGCGCCAACAAAAGCCAATCAAATCAATCGGTTGGCGTGACAGCCGGCGACCGGTCAGGCGCCTCGATTTGCCCGACTTCGGACAGCGGTGTCCGGAAACGTACGGTTTTGCAGCGGTGCAGAAGGCTGCCGGCAAGACGGGAAAGCTTGCCTGTACCACCCCGCGCACGATAGCGAGTGATTGTCCTACACGCTCATCACTGAGCTGGATTTGCTGTTAGATTGTCATGCCCACAACCTCCCCACTTTTACTCAACCGGTGCCTCATGAAAACGTTTCATTGCGACAAGTGCTCACAGCAAGTCTTTTTCGAAAATACCCACTGTTCCAACTGCGACAGCATGCTGGGCTACGAGCCCTCGCTGCGCACCATCAACAGCTACGAACCGGCCGACAATGGCCTGTGGAGCAGCCTGAACAAGCGCGACGCGGGCAAGCTGTACAAGCAGTGCAGCAATTATGTGGAACACAATGTGTGCAACTGGATGATCCCGGCCGACGATCCGCATGAACTTTGTGAGTCGTGCCAGTTCACGGTGGTGATCCCGGCGCTGTCGTCGGAGAAGAACGTCGTTTTATGGTCGCGCCTGGAAACGGCCAAGCGCCGGCTGCTGTTCTCGCTGGCCGCGCTGAACCTGACGCCGGACTCGAAAGAGACGGCGCCCGATACCGGCCTGGCGTTCCAGTTCCTGGAAGACGGCGTGACGGACCAGTGCGTGATGACGGGCCACGACGACGGGCTGATCACGCTCAATATCGCCGAAGCCGATCCGGCCGAGCGCGAACGCACGCGCGAGCAGATGCATGAACGCTACCGTACCTTGCTGGGACACTTCCGCCACGAGAGCGGCCATTATTATTTCGACCGCCTGGTGGTTGACAGCCAGTGGATCGACGGTTTCCGTGCACTGTTCGGCGACGAACGCGCCGACTACGGCGAAGCGCTGCAGCGCCACTATAGCGAGGGCCCGGTGGCCGACTGGGAAGAGCGCTTCGTCAGCAGCTACGCCAGCTCGCATCCGTGGGAAGACTGGGCCGAAACCTGGGCGCATTACCTGCACATGCTCGATACGCTGGAAACGGCGCACGCGTGCGGCCTGTCGCTCAAGCCGGCCAAGGCCGACGAACCGTCGCTCGACGGCGTGACCCTGCCCAGCAAGACCGGCACGTTCGACGAAACCCTGTCCGACTGGTTCGCCCTCACTTACGTGCTTAACAGCCTGAACCGCAGCATCGGCATGCCGGACTCGTATCCGTTCAAGCTCAGCACGCCCGTGCTGGAAAAGCTCGCCTTCGTGCACAAGGTGGTCGATTCCTACAAGGCGACGGGGATCAGGAATCTGGCCAAGCCGGCGGCTGCAACGGCTCCTGCAGCAGCTGCACCGTTACCTGCATCCGGTGCGCCGGCAACGCCGGTCCAAACTGGTTGAAGATCGCCACGTCAGCCGCGTCGTGCCCGTAGGCCAGCGTGACGCGCCCGCCGCGCGGGCCGGCCTGGGTGGCGTCGAAGGTATACCAGCGCCCGCCCACCCAGGCTTCGAACCACGCATGCAGGTCCATTGGCTCCAGCTGGTGCAGATAGCCCACCACCATCCGCGCCGGGATGCACAGGCTGCGGCACAGGGCGATGCCCAGGTGCGCCAGGTCGCGGCACACGCCTTCGCGCCGCAAGTTGACCTCGGTGGCCGTCATGTGGCCATAGACTGTGGCCGGATCGAAGCGCACCTCGCGCCGGATCCAGTCGCAGATGGCGGCTACCTGGTCATAGCCCGGCGCCACCGCCGCGACGATCTCGCCGGCCATGGTCGAGAACTGCTCGGATTCGCAATAGCGGCTGGGCAAAAGAAAAGTCAGCACGCCGTCGGGCAGGTGTTGCACGGCGTCGAACGGCGCGCCGGGCGCCACGTCGATGTCCTCGGCGGTCAGCACGTCGGCCGAGGTCTCGATGGCAAACTCGCCGGCCGGCGCCACCAGGCGCTGGCACAGGTTGCCATACATATCGGTAAATTCCACCACCGGCACGCTGGGCGTGAGCATATAGGCCTCGCGCGCCACCCATTGCTGGGCGCCGCTGCGCGGGCGCAGCATCAGGATGAACGCGGTCGGGCAGTCGAGGGTGAATCCCAGCTTGCAGGCGGTACGCAGCCACATGGAGTAATCGCTTTCACTTTCAATATCGGGGTGATCTGCACCATGATGGCGCACCGTGCGCGCACGATGGCGTCGGCGCGGTGCATGGCAATGGTGTCAAAGTCATAAAGCATCTTAGCACTCTCATTCTTATCAAGAAACGTGCCTGCGGTGCGCGGCGTGTTACGCTGGAATTTCAGGTATGAATCATGCTTATCCAATACTATCGCCCGACCCAGGTCGCGCCCACATCGAAAAGGCACTCCGCATGGCTATCCGTATCGCGCTGCACCACAAGACCAGTTACCGTTACGACCGTCTGGTCAATCTGTCGCCGCACGAAGTCCGCCTGCGCCCTGCCCCCCACGCGCGCACGCCCATCCTGTCGTACTCGCTGACGGTGCAGCCGCAGGACCATTTCATCAACTGGCAGCAGGACCCGTACGGCAACTATATCGGCCGGTTCGTGTTCCAGGAAAAAACCGACGTGCTGGAGTTTACGGTCGATCTGGTGGCCGACATGACGGTCATCAACCCGTTCGATTTCTTCGTCGAGAAATATGCGGAAAAATTTCCGTTCGCCTACCCGGAGCAGCTGACTGCGGAACTGAGCCCCTATCTGGTGACGGAACCGGCCGGCCCGCTGCAGAGCGCATGGGTGGCCGAGGCGCGCGCCGCCCTGCTGGCGCAGCCGATGCTGACGAACGACTTCCTGGTCGCCATCAACCAGCGCCTGCAGCACGATATTGCCTACCTGCTGCGCATGGAGCCGGGCGTGCAGGCGCCGGAAGACACGCTGGAAAAGCGCTCCGGCTCGTGCCGCGATACCGGCTGGCTGCTGGTGCAGATCCTGCGTGAACTGGGACTGGCGGCGCGTTTCGTGTCCGGCTACCTGATTCAATTGCGCGCCGACCAGGAGGCGCTCGACGGCCCCAGCGGCGCGGCCGAAGACTTTACCGACCTGCATGCCTGGACCGAGGTGTATATCCCGGGCGCCGGCTGGATCGGGCTGGACCCGACCTCGGGCATGCTGGCCAGCGAAGGCCATATTCCGCTTGCCTGTACCGCCATGCCGTCGTCGGCGGCGCCCGTCAGCGGCTATACCGACCAGGCCGAGGTCACGTTCTACCATGAAATGACGGTCACCCGCATCCACGAGGACCCGCGCGTGACCAAGCCGTATTCGGAAGCGGACTGGCAGAAGATCGACCAGCTGGGCCAGCAGGTGGACGCCGACCTGAAACGCCAGGACGTGCGCCTGACCCAGGGCGGCGAGCCGACCTTCGTGTCGATCGACGACATGGATGGCGCGCAATGGAACACCCTGGCCCACGGCGACGAGAAGCGCGAACTGGCCGGCAACCTGATGCACCGCCTGAAAAACCACTTTGCGCCGGGCGGCATGCTGCACTACGGCCAGGGCAAATGGTATCCGGGCGAGCCGCTGCCGCGCTGGGCCTTGAATATCTTCTGGCGCGTCGACGGCCAGCCGATGTGGCTCGATGCCACCCTGTTCTCCGACGAACACGTCAACGACGGCTATGGCAGCGAACAGGCGGCCAGCTTTGCCGCCGAACTGACCAAAACGCTGCGCCTGCCGGCCAACAGCGCGATCGCCGCCTACGAGGACGTGCTGCTGCAGGCCCAGCGCGAACAGGCGCTGCCGCGCAACCTGGACCCGTTGCAGGCCGACCTGAAGGCGCCCGAAGAGCGGCGCCGCCTGGCGCGCCTGCTGGAACGGGGCCTGGGCCAGGTGGCCGGCTATGTGCTGCCATTGAAAGCGGCGGACTACGACCCTGCCGTGATGCTGGGCACCAACTGGCGCACCTCGGCCTGGCCGCTGCGGCGCGAGCATCTGTACCTGATCGAAGGCGATTCGCCGATGGGCCTGCGCCTGCCGCTGGCGACCCTGCCGTGGGTGCTGCCCGAAGAGCAGGAGGCGGACATGGAATTCGATGTCGACCCGTTCGCGCCGCGCGGCGCGCTGCCGGCCGCCAAAAAAGACAAGCGCCCCGTGCTGGGCCTGGCCGCCGGCAAGGGAGCCGACCCTGCCGCCAGGGCGCGCACGCCGCAGGACCCCGCCGCGCGCGACGTGATCCATACGGCGCTGTGCATCGAAGTGCGCGCCGGCCGCCTGCACATCTTCATGCCGCCCCTGAAACGCATCGAGGATTACCTGGCGCTGGTCACGGCCGTGGAAAACACCGCGTCCAAACTGAAGATGAAGCTGTGGATCGAGGGCTATGCGCCGCCGCGCGACCCGCGCATCAAGCTGCTCAGCGTGACGCCCGACCCTGGCGTGATCGAGGTGAACATCCACCCGGCGGCCAGCTGGAATGAGCTGGTCTACAACATGTCCACCCTGTACCAGGAAGCGCGCCTGACGCGCCTGGGCACGGAAAAATTCATGCTCGACGGCCGCCATACCGGCACCGGCGGTGGCAACCACGCCACCCTGGGCGGCGCCACCGCCGAAGACAGCCCGATGCTGCGCCGGCCCGACCTGCTGAAAAGCCTGATCACCTACTGGCAGGTGCATCCGTCCCTGTCGTACCTGTTCTCGGGCACCTTTATCGGGCCGACCAGCCAGGCGCCGCGCGTCGACGAAGCGCGCGACGACAATCTGTACGAACTGGCGATCGCCTTCCAGCAGATGGACCAGGTGCTGCCGACCATGCACCCGGGCGACAAGCCGTGGATGGTCGACCGCCTGCTGCGCAATATGCTGGTCGATTTGACCGGCAATACGCACCGCTCCGAGTTCTCGATCGACAAGCTGTATTCGCCGGACGGCCCGACCGGCCGCCTGGGACTGGTGGAGTTCCGCGCCTTCGAAATGCCGCCGCACGAGCGCATGAGCCTGTTGCAAATGCTGCTGCTGCGCGCGCTGGTGGCCCGCTTCTGGCGCCAGCCTTTCCAGGCCAAGCTGGTGCATTGGGGTACGGCGCTGCACGACCGCTGGATGCTGCCGCACTTCGTTGCCCAGGATATCCGCGACGTCGCGCGCGACCTGCGCGAGGCCGGCTACCAGTTCGAGGATCACTGGTTCGAGCCCTTCATCGAGTTCCGCTTCCCGCGTTTCGGCACCGTGGTGTATGAAGGCGTGGAAATGGAGCTGCGCCAGGCCATCGAGCCGTGGAATGTGCTGGGCGAGGAAGTCTCCGCCGGCGGCACCGCCCGCTATGTCGATTCGTCGGTCGAGCGCATGCAGCTGCTGGTGCGCGGGCTGACGGACGGGCGCCACATCGTGGCCTGCAATGGCCGCATGCTGCCGCTGCATCCGACCGGCGTGCCGGGCGAGTACGTGGCCGGCGTGCGCTTTCGCGCATGGAGCCCGTGGTCGGCGCTGCACCCGAGCATCCGCGTGCAGGCGCCGCTGACGTTCGACCTGGTCGACACCTGGAGCGGGCGCGCGATCGGCGGCTGCACCTATCACGTGGTGCATCCGGGCGGGCGCAGCGAAGTCGGCTCGCCGGTCAACGCCAACGCCGCCGAAGCACGCCGCTTTGCGCGCTTCTGGCCGCACGGCCACACGCCGGGCCCGATGACTGTGCGCAAAGAGGCACACAATCCGAGCTTCCCGATGACCCTGGACTTGCGCTGGCAGCCGGATTGACCTATTGTCTCGTACCCGCCATTCCATCTCCATCTGTCACGCGCGCCCATGCCCTCTCCTCTCCTAGCCCATTACCTGGCCGCGCCTGACAGCTACGACGAAATGCTGGACGCGGACAGGGTGCCGCGAGCGCACTGGCGCGCGATGCTGGCCAACCTGGCGCACGAAGCGCCGGGCATGATGCGCCAGCGCTACGAGATGGTGCAGCGCCAGGTGCGCGAGAACGGCGTTACCTACAACGTGCCGGCCGACCGCGACGGCCGACAGCGGCCATGGGATTTGAATGCGCTGCCGCTGGTTTTGCCGCCCGACGAATGGAGCGGCATCGAAGCGGCCGTGATCCAGCGCGCCACCCTGCTCAACCAGATCCTCGGCGACGTGTATGGCAAGCAGCAGATGCTGCGCGAGGGGCTGCTGCCGCCGGCGCTGATCCACGGCCACGCGGGCTTTTTGCGCCCTTGCCACGATATTGGCCATCATGACGACGTGGCCCTGCATTTCTATGCGGTGGACCTGGCGCGCGCGCCGGACGGCAAGTGGTGGGTGGTGGCCGACCGCACGCAGGCGCCGTCGGGCGCCGGCTATGCGCTGGAAAACCGCGCCATCATCTCCCCCACCTTCCCCGACCTGCTGCGCGAACTGAAAGTGCAACCGCTGACGCGCTTTTTCCGCACCATGCACGACAGCCTGGTGCATTGGGGAAGATTGTGCGCAGCGGGCGGCGACGCGCCGGCGCCGCTGCGCGACGGCGACATGCCGCTGATCGTGCTGCTGACGGCCGGACCGCGCACCGCCAGCTACTACGAGCAGGCCTACCTGGCGCGCCACCTGGGGCTGGCGCTGGTCGAAGGCGGCGACCTGACCGTGCGCGACGGCGTGGTGTACCTGAAAACCCTGGCCGGCCTGCAGCGCGTGCATGTGATCATGCGCCGGGTCGACGACGAAGCGTGCGACCCGCTGGAGCTGAACAGCTCCATGCTCGGCGTGGCGGGACTGACCCAGGCGGCAAGGCGCGGCAATGTGCTGGTTGCCAACAGCCTCGGCTCCAGCCTGCTCGAATCGGGCGCCATGCTCGGCTTCCTGCCGGCGCTGTCGCGCCGCCTGCTGGGCGAACCGCTGAAGATGCCGTCGGTGGCCACCTGGTGGTGTGGCGAGCCGGCCGCGTTAGAGGCAGTGATCGAGAAACTCGACCGGCTGGTGATCAAGCCCAGCTTTTCCCAACGTCCGCAGTCGGCGGTGTTCGGCAAGGATCTCGACGGCACGGCGCGCGAGGCGTTTATCGCCGGCCTGCGCGCCAATCCGGGCGATTTCATCGCCCAGGAAGTGGTGCGCCTGTCGCAGGCGCCCGTGTGGAAAGGCGGCGCCACGCCCGGCCTGCAGGCGCGCGCCATCGGCCTGCGCGTGTTCGCCTGCGCCACGCCGAACGGCTACGTGGTGATGCCGGGTGGCCTGACGCGCGTGGCCACCGGGCCCGATGCACGCGTGCTGACCATGCACATGGGCGGCGCCAGCAAGGACACCTGGGTGCAGGCGCGCGCCAGGGTGGAAGTGCACCGCCCGCAGCACCGCAGCATCACCAGCGAGAACCTGGTGCGCGAAGACACCAATCTGTCGAGCCGGGTGGCGGAAAACCTGCTGTGGTACGGCCGCCATGCGGAGCGCTGCGACAATATCGGCCGCCTGCTGCGCGTCGCGCTGCACTTCCTGTTCAACGTGCGCTTCGACCAGCGCGGCGCCGAGTGGCCCACGGTGGAGGCCTTGTGCATCCACTTCCAGCTGCTCGACGCCGGCAAGAAGCCGGCGCTGCCTCCTGCTGTCCAGACTCAGTCTCAAAGCCTGGGCGGGCTGACCATGAGCCAGATGCAGACGCAGACCGGCGCGCCCGCCGCCATCTTCAGCGACGCCGAGATCGAGTCGGCGCTGCTGCTGGCAGTGGTGTCGCCCGCCGTGCCAGGGCTGGCGCGGCAGCAGCGCCAGCTGCACCAGGTGGCCGGCCAGTTGCACGAGCGTTTTTCGGTCGATAACTGGCGCGCCCTGAACCGCATGGTGCAGCCGGCCGTCCACCCGGGCGAGCGGCCGTCGCAGTCGGCCGCCATGACCATCCTCGACGACGCCGCCGCCTCGCTGATGATGCTGGCCGGCTTCGCGCTCGACGGCATGACGCGCGACCTGGGCTGGCGCTTCATGTCGATCGGCCGCCGCCTGGAGCGGCTGCAGTTCCAGTGCGAAGTGCTGCAGCGCGCGCTGGCGATGGACCGCAACGGCAACCTGGACTGGCTGCTGGAACTGTCCGACAGCATCGTCACCTACCGCGCCCGCTACCGCGCCCAGCCCGAGTGGCTGCCGGTGCTGGACCTGCTGCTGCGCGACGAAAGCAATCCGCGCTCGGTGCTGTTCCAGATCAACGGCATCCTGGGCACGCTGCACCGCATCGCGCAAACCCACGGCAGCTGCGGCGAACACCTGCTGGCGCCATTGAAGCAAGAACTGACCGCGCTGGCGCCGGGCACGGACCTTAACTACGGCAACGCCACGCTGAGCGCCCTGCTGAACCGCATCCAGCTGGCCAGCGCGGCGCTGTCCGAACATATCAGCGTGCAGTTTTTCAGCTATACCGAGAATGGCGAGCAAAGGAAGCGCACATCATGAGCGAGTGGCCAACCGGCGCCGAAGTCTGCGCGCGCTACCGCGTGGTGCACGAGACGCGCTACCGCTACCAGAGCACCGTCACCCTGTCGCAGCAATACCTGCACCTGACGCCGCGCCCGTTCGCCTGGCAGCAGACCGAATCGCACCTGATCTGGCTCGATCCGGTCGTCAGCGAAGGCAAGGACGGCGTCGATTACTTCGGCAACAGCATCCGCCATGTGGCCCTCACCGTGCCGCACGACCGCCTGCTGGTGCACGCCGAATCGACCGTGCTGCTGCGCGCGCGCCCCGGTCTGGCGCACATCGCGGCCACCCTGCCGTGGGAGAGCGTGCGCGACATGATGGGCAAGGAAAAAAGCGCCGCCACGCTCGAAGCGTGCCGCTACCTGTATGCCTCGCCCCATGTGCACTGGTTTCCGGAACTGGAAGCCTACGCGCGCAAGAGCTACACGCCCGGCCGGCCCCAGCTCGATGCGGCGCTGGAGCTGACGCAGCGCATCTTCGACGACTTCGAATTCGACAGCAAGGCCACCGAGATCTCGACGCCGCTGGAACAGGTGCTGCGCGGCCGGCGCGGCGTGTGCCAGGACTTCGCCCAGCTGATGATCGGCTGCCTGCGCAGCATCGGCCTGCCGGCGCGCTACATCAGCGGCTACATCCTGACCCACCCGCCCGCCGGCCAGCCGCGCCTGGTCGGCGCCGACGCCTCGCACGCCTGGGTCTCGGTGTACTGCCCTGCCCTGGGCTGGGTCGACTTCGACCCGACCAACCGCTGCCTGGTTCAGCACGACCACATCACCCTGGGCTGGGGCCGCGATTTCAGCGACGTCACGCCCATGCGCGGCATCGTGCTGGGCGGGGGACGGCAGGATCTCGATGTGCAGGTGACGGTGACGCCGTTGCCGGTGCTGCCGCTTGCGCATCCGGCATAGCTGACGTCATTGTTACCGAAAGCCTGCAGGACTTCCTGACATCGTTGCGGCGACGGGTGCCTCACGGCAGATCATTCACCAACGTTGTAGATTGAGAGACAATACGTATGTCTGGCAACACCCCGGTTTCCGAACGCATTAAAAGCTGCCGCGAGAATCTTCATTACTCACAAGTGCAGCTTGCCGAACTGGCGGGCATCAATCCTACGCAGCTGTATCGCTACGAATCAGGCAAAGCCCATCTTCGTCTGGACGCGGCAGAGAAGCTTGCCTCGGTCCTCGACGTCAGCACTGTCTGGCTGGTGCATGGCACGTTGCCCATCGCCAGAGGGACACAAATTGACCCGCCAGTGCCTGCCGAAGACGGGCTACGCCTGAATGCTCTGGAACTTCCCCCCGCGCTGGCCTCTGCCGTCAAGCTGCTGGCCATGCAAAATGCCAGCACCGTAGAAATAGAGCTGCTGAAGCTTGCGCAACAGGGCCTCGAAGCCATGCATAAAAAAGCCCCGGCTTGCGCCGGGTGTGCAGGCAAGAACGAGAAATAGCTGTCTCGCTACCCTGCCGTGCTGAAATGACCTTTGCGGCTGGCAGGCGGTGCAACTTGATGCTGCAGCGCGGCGGCATCGCTTTACCGCATCGGTGCGCGGCAATGCTGATGCCATATGGGCACGAGATAGCCGCGCACTGTTGTACTGTTGCTTTGCAAACATTTCCACATTGACGCTATGATGCAGTGCAGCAGCCCATCATTCATGCACCCATATCACTTTTTACAGGCGCATCTTATGGCACCCTTATACCTTTTCAACTTGCTGCACCCACCAGCATGCCGTGCCGAGCTCGACTTTGCGGCGCCACGGCAACCGATGCCCGACCCCATTTGTCAAACGCACCGACCGTGAGAGACACGCCCGGACATTCCGCGATCGATGCAGCCGGCCGCCCCGGCATGCTGCACCTGTTCGCGCCCTACTGGTGCGCGCGCAAGCGCTGGCGCGCCTGGCTGCTGGTGGCGCTATGGTTGGCCATCACGCTCGGCTCCGCCTGGCTGTACGTGCGGGCCAATGAGCTGACCGGCGAACTGACCGACGCACTGCTGGGCCGCAAGTGGGATGTGTTGAAAAAAGTGGTCTGGATGACGATCGGCGTCGGCCTGCTGGTGGGCGCGCTCGGCGTGGTGCGGACCGCCATCATCGACCTGATCGACCTGGACTGGCGCACATGGCTGAGCAACCACTACCTGGAGCAGTGGTTCAGCTCGCACGCTTACTACGACATGGATCCCGATGGCGCGCTGTCCAATGCCGACCAGCACATCGCCGAAGACGTCAGGCTGTTTGCCAACAGCAGCGTGGTGAACATTTCCAACATGGTCAACGTGGTGGTCAATATCGTGGCCTTTACGGCCGTCTTGTGGACGCTGTCCGGCACCCTGACCATACCCCTCGGCGATATGCGCCTGCAGATTCCCGGCTATATGGTCTACGTCGCGCTGATCTACAACGTGGCGTATCTGCTGCTGGTGCACTGGGTCGGCAAGCGCCTGATCGTGCTGGGCATGAAACGGCAGACCGTCGAGGCGGACTACCGCTACGGCGCCATGCAGGTGCGCGAAAACGCCGTGCAGATCGCGTTTTATGGCGGCGCCGCCAACGAGTTGCGGCGCCTGCGCCGCCGCTTCGAGAAAATCCGCGACAACGTGCTGGCGACGGTGGTGCGCAACGCCAAGCTCGAGATGACCAGGACGGTCTACGGCCACCTGTTTGCCGTGCTGCCGACGCTGACCGCCCTGCCGCGCTATTTCGCCGGCGAGATCACGATGGGCGGCGTGACGCAAGCCGTCGGCGCCTTCGGCCAGCTGAGCGCGTCGCTCGGCTACTTCCAGGAGTCGTACAAGAGTTTTGCGATGTGGCTGGCGCTGGCGAACCGGCTGCGCGATTTTTCCTGGGCCATCAACAAGGCGCACGCGCGGCCGAACGGCTTTACCGTGGCGCGCGCCAGCCAGGACGGCATTCACAGCAGCATGCTGGCCCTGCGCACGCCGGACGGCGACCCGCTGGCCGATGTGGCGCCGCTGCAATTGGCGGCAGGCAGCCGCACGCTGGTGCGCGGCCCGTCGGGCACCGGCAAGAGCACCTTGCTGCGCACCCTGGCCGGTTTATGGCTGCATGGCGCGGGTACCGTCACGCTGCCGGCCAAGGCCCGCATCATGTTCTTGCCGCAGCGCAGCTACCTGCCGACCGGCACCTTCAAGGCCGCCATGTGCTACCCGATGACGCCCGATCAATTCGACGACGCCACCTGCCGGCGCGTGCTGGAAGCGTGCGGCCTGGGCAGCCGCATCACGTCGCTCCATACGCGCGACAACTGGCAGCAACTGCTGTCCGGCGGCGAACAGCAGCGCGTCGCCTTCGCCCGAGTGCTGCTGCAACGGCCCGACTTCGTGTTTCTCGATGAAGCGACCAGCGCGCTCGACCCGGCCACCGAGGCCAGCCTGTACCAGGCCCTGATCAGGGAACTGCCCGACAGCGCCATCATCAGCGTGGCGCACCGCACCGCCGTGGCCGACTACCACGACGACATTATCGAACTGGTGCCCAGCACGGCCCCGGCAGCGCAGCCCGCCTGACACGCAAAAAAACCAAGCCCGCAATAAGCGGGCCTGGTTTGGTTTCAGTTCATTTCAGCTCCGGCCACGCCGGACGGCAGATCACTCCCACTCGATCGTCGCCGGCGGCTTGCCCGAAATATCGTACACCACGCGGTTGATGCCGCGCACTTCGTTGATGATGCGGTTCGACACCTTGCCCAGCAGCGCGTGCGGCAGGTGCGCCCAGTGCGCGGTCATGAAGTCTTGCGTCTGCACTGCGCGCAGGGCCACCACCCATTCATAGGTGCGGCCGTCGCCCATCACGCCGACCGATTTGACTGGCAGGAACACGGCAAACGCCTGGCTGGTCGCTTCGTACCAGTTGGTCGGCACGCTGTCCTGGTCGAAGCCGGGCACCACCACTGGTTCATACGGCGTGTTGCGCAGCTCTTCGATGAAGATGGCGTCGGCGCGGCGCAGCAGGTCGGCGTAGTCTTTCCTGACTTCGCCGAGGATGCGCACGCCCAGGCCCGGGCCAGGAAACGGATGGCGGTAGACCATGTCGTGCGGCAGGCCGAGCGCGACGCCCAGCTTGCGCACTTCGTCCTTGAACAGTTCGCGCAGCGGTTCAAGCAGTTTGAGCTTCATGGTGTCCGGCAGGCCGCCCACGTTGTGGTGGCTCTTGATGGTCTGGCCCTTCTTGCCCTTGCCGGCCGACTCGATCACGTCCGGGTAGATGGTGCCTTGCGCCAGCCATTTGGCGTTGACCAGCTTGCCCGACTCGACCTGGAACACTTCGACGAACTCGCGGCCGATGATCTTGCGCTTCTGTTCGGGATCGGTGACGCCGGCCAGGTGGCCCATGAACTGGTCTTCCGCATCGACGCGGATGACTTTCACGCCCAGGTTCTTGGCGAACATGTCCATCACCATCTTGCCTTCGTCCAGGCGCAGCAGGCCGTGGTCGACGAACACGCAGGTCAGCTGGTCGCCGATGGCGCGGTGGATCAGCGCGGCGGCCACGGACGAATCGACACCGCCGGACAGGCCCAGGATGACGTCGTCGGTGCCGACTTGCGCGCGGATTTTTTCCACCGCTTCGCTGATGTAGTCAGGCATGTTCCAGTCCGATTTGCAGCCGCAGATTTCATGCACGAAACGGCCGATCATGGCCTTGCCCTGCACCGTGTGCGTCACTTCCGGGTGGAACTGCACGCCGTAGAACTGGCGCTCTTCGTCGGCCATGGCGGCGATCGGGCAGCTCGGGGTGTTGCCCATCAGCTTGAAGCCTGGCGGCATTTCCAGCACCTTGTCGCCGTGGCTCATCCACACTTTCAGCATGCCGTGGCCTTCGTCGGTGATGAAATCGGCAATGCCGTTCAACAATTTGGTATGGCTGCGGGCGCGCACTTCGGCGTAGCCGAATTCCCGCACCAGGCCATTTTCAACCTTGCCGCCCAGCTGGGCCGCCATGGTCTGCATGCCGTAGCAGATGCCGAGCACGGGCACGCCCAGCTCGAACACGGCTTGCGGCGCGCGCGGCGAATCGCCTTCCAGCGTGGAATTGTGGCTGCCCGACAGGATCACGCCGGCGGCGCCATAGTTGCGCACGAATTCTTCGCTGACATCGTACGGGAAGACTTCGGAGAACACGCCGGAATCGCGCACGCGGCGGGCGATCAGCTGGGTGACTTGGGAGCCGAAATCGAGAATGAGGATTTTAGAGTGCATGGTGGGGACTTTATCTGAGGTCATTACAAAACCGGCGCACTGGGCGCCGGTTAGTCTGTCGCTATTTATTCCGAGCGGTAGTTCGGTGCTTCCTTGGTAATCTGCACATCATGGACATGCGACTCGCGCATGCCGGCCGAGGTGATTTCCACGAATTCCGCTTTCTCGCGCAGCTCGTCGATGGTGGCGCAACCGCAATAGCCCATCGATTGACGCACGCCGCCCACCAGCTGGAAGATGATCGCCAGCACGCTGCCCTTGTAGGCGACGCGGCCTTCGATACCTTCAGGCACGAACTTGTCGGCCTTCATGGTGGCGTCCTGGAAGTAGCGGTCAGCCGAACCATCGGACATCGCGCCCAGCGAACCCATGCCGCGGTACGATTTGTACGAACGGCCCTGGTACAGGATCACTTCGCCCGGCGCTTCTTCGGTACCGGCAAACATCGAACCCATCATGACGGTCGAGGCGCCAGCGGCCAGCGCTTTCGAGATATCCCCCGAGAAGCGGATGCCGCCGTCGGCGATGCATGGCACGCCCGTGCCGGCCAGTGCTTCGGCTACGTTCGAGATGGCGGTAATCTGCGGCACGCCCACGCCGGCGACGATACGCGTGGTGCAGATCGAGCCAGGACCGATGCCGACCTTGACCGCGTCAGCGCCGTACTCGACCAGCGCCCTGGCGGCGGCGGCGGTGGCGATATTGCCACCGATAACTTCGACTTGCGGGTACTTGGTCTTGATCCAGCGTACGCGGTCGAGGATGCCCTGCGAGTGGCCGTGGGCGGTGTCGACCACCAGCACGTCGACACCGGCAGCGACCAGCAGGTCGATGCGTTCTTCATCCTTGGCGCCCACGCCGACGGCAGCGCCGACCAGCAGCTTGCCCTGGCTGTCTTTCGACGCGAACGGGTGCGAGGTCGACTTCTGGATATCCTTGACGGTGATCAGGCCGCGCAGCTCGAACGCGTCGTTGACGACCAGCACGCGCTCGAGGCGGTGCTTGTTCATCAGGCGCTTGGCTTCGTCGCGGTCGGCACCTTCGGTGACGTACACGAGTTTTTCGCGCGGG
>NZ_DAMAGB010000061.1:0-5173 GCF_031995485.1 Janthinobacterium sp. | reverse complement strand
GGGTCATCTTGGCGCGCGCTTCAGCGTCCAGTTCCTGTTCAAAACGCAGGTCGCGGTTGGTGATGATGCCGACCACGGTCTTGCCTTCGACCACAGGGAAACCGCTGATGCCATACTGTTCGGTCAGGGCGATTACGTCGCGGATTTTCATTTCCGGCGGAATCGTGATCGGATCGCGCAATACACCTGCTTCGAAACGCTTGACGCGGGCTACTTCACGTGCCTGGTCTTTCGGGTTCAAGTTCTTGTGGATGATACCGATGCCGCCTTCCTGCGCCATCGCGATCGCCAGACGGGCTTCGGTCACCGTGTCCATGGCTGCGGACAGCAAGGGAATATTCAGGGTGATATTGCGGGTCAGGCGAGTTTTGAGGGACGTATCGGCGGGCAGAACGTTGGAGTAGGCTGGGACGAGCAGCACGTCATCGAATGTGAGTGCTTTTTGAAGTAGACGCATAGCATTTCCTATTGGCGCAAAAGTGAATTATACAGAAGGATGGACCTCCTGTCATTGCAGCATAGAAAAGATATTAGAAACCGACAAGGACAGCCGGCGTCTGGCAGGCGTACAAGGATTATCCTGCACGCCGGATCACTCAAGACTTGGCGTCCTTGTTGCCAGCCCGGCGCCGCCGCGCCTCTTTCGGATCGGCCTGCAGCGGCCGGTATACTTCCACCCGGTCGTGCTGGCGCAAGACGGTGTCGAGCGTTTTCTTCTTGCCGTAGATGCCGACCAGGTTGACGGCCAGGTCGATGTCCGGATACTCGTCGAGCACGCCGCTCTGCTCGACCGCCTGGCGCACTGTACTGCCTGCGGGCAGGCGCACGGTGCGCAGGAACGCTGTGTCGGGTAGCGCATGGCATACCTGCACTTCGATCACGTCAGGCGCCGCCATAGACCGTCTCGGCGCGTTTGCAGAAGGAATCGACAAAGCTGTTGGCGATCATGCCGAACACGGGGCCGATGATCTGCTCGAGCACGCGGCTGGAGAACTCGTAGCGCAGGTCCAGCTCGATCTTGCAGGCGTCTTCGCGCAGGGCCTTGAAAGTCCATACACCGTCGAGGGACTTGAAAGGACCGTCCACCAGCTTCATCTTGATGGCGCTGAACGGCACGTTCTCGTTGGACGTGGTGAAGCTTTGGCGCACGCCGTGGTACTGTATGCCCACGCTGGCGACGACGGAGTTTTCGCCGCGCTCGCGTATCTCGACAGCGCCGCACCAGGGCAGAAACTTGGGATAATCTTCCACTGCCGCTACCAGCGCGAACATTTGTTCGGCGCTGTAGCCGAGAAAAACTGATTTATGTACTACTGCCATTGAAGAACCATTTGCTATGATGTTGGATACATTTGGATTTTATCGCGCTTGCGCGAGACAGTAGTTTAACCGACCCGCGCACATTTACCATTCTCATGACCATAGCAGACAATAGAAAAGCATTCCACGACTACTTCATCGAGGATCGCTACGAAGCCGGCATCGTGCTCGAAGGCTGGGAAGTCAAGGCCATTCGCGACGCCCGCGTACAAATCAAGGAAGCCTACGTGGTAGTCAGGGGCACCGAGCTGTTCCTGTTCGGCGCGCATATCAGCGCCCTGCCAACCGCCTCCACCCATATCCATCCGGAAGCCGTGCGCACCCGCAAGCTGCTGCTGCACCGCGCCGAGATGGACAAACTGATCGGCAAGGTGGAGCGTTCCGGCTTCACGCTGGTACCGCTGAACCTGCACTACAAGGGCGGCCGCGTGAAATGCGAAATCGGCCTGGCCAAGGGCAAGAAGCAGCACGACAAGCGGGCGGCAGAACGCGACCGCGACGGCGCGCGCGAAGTGCAGGCGGCAATGAAAACCAATCGGCGTTAATCGCCAGTAAAGGCACTGCTGCAGTTCCGCAACCCGGCCATGCGCCGGGTTTTATTTTGTCTTTTGCGTGCGCGCATGCGGCGCCACTGCCAGACAGCAGCACGACAAAACCGGATGATAATGATGAGGAATTTACAAAGGGAATTTACAAAGCGATACCAGGAAAGCAACGAAGATAAGCCATGAAGACGAATGATCTTGGGAATTGACCAGATACGCCAACAGAAAGTTCCGGATGCTTGCATACTGCCTTGTCCACATCAACAACCTGACACAGAACAAGCATCCGAATGAACGGTGATTACACCTTCAGCAGGTCACGCGATTTACCCGAATCGGTCCATTCCTTGACCCACTTCGGTTGACGGCCACGGCCAGTCCATTGTTGCGATGCGTCGTCCGGATTACGATAGCGTACTGCCACGGTACCGGTTTTTGCACGAATGCCCGTACCCACCAGATCTTTTACCGATACGCCCACGCTTTGCGCGATGGCCAGGATTTGTTCACGCGCTTTCGACAGATCGTCATGTTCGCGTTTTTTCATTTGTTTCTTGATGTCGTCTTGCAGGGTACGCAGTTCCGACAGGGATAAGCTCGACAGATCCATGATATTTCCTTTGTTTGAGTTGAAAAATATAACTGAACAGCTGAATTCTATCCAATTGTAACGCGATTGAGGAGAATTTTTTGTCAAATTTAATGTTTTTTACAATTATTTTTGCTCAAAAACGCCGTCATCATCCAATCTGTGGCAATCCAAAAACATCAGGCAGTCCTTGCTGTGACTGACCTTATACAACGCAAGATAAAGGCGCACTCCCAGGAGATTACTGATGGCGTCTTTATCTTGCCATTAATTGTGAGGTATTTTTTGATTCATTGCAATTTATAGTAATTATAAATGGCAATCCATGCGATGAATGCACTGGCAGACCAGGCGCAGCGCACTTTAATCGACAGCGCCGATAAGCGATGCACGTTACGCATACTACCGCAATGCAAGGTGACAACGTCACCGGATTTAAAATCGGCACGGCCTCCTCGAGCTCATGCCAATTTCCGCAGCCTCCGTGGCAAATATGGCTTCCTGAATATAAACCGCCCGCAAAAAGCGGGCGGCGGTCACTATGCGATAACTAGTCGATTACTCAGGGAAGCGCTACGCCGCCTTTCGGCTTTTGCGTTTTGACCACCTGCATGGCAGTGGCAATCAGGCTGCTCATCTCGCCCAGATTGGCCGGCACGATAATCGAGTTATTTGTTTTTGCCAATTGGGCAAAGGCGCCGACATATTGTTCCGCAACCTTCAGGTTGACGGCGTCTTCGCCGCCCGGCTCGCGGATCGCTGCTCCCACCTGGCGCAGCGCCTCGGCGTTGGCCTGCGCCAGCGCCACGATGGCCGTGGCCTGGCCTTCAGCCCGGTTGATCGAGGCCTGTTTCTCACCTTCGGAACGGGCAATGGCCGCCTCGCGCTCGCCGCTGGCGATATTGATCTGCTCCTGCTTGCGCCCTTCCGACGCGGCAATCAGCGCGCGCTTTTCACGCTCGGCCGTGATCTGCGCCTGCATCGCGTGGAGGATTTCTTTCGGCGGCGTCAAATCCTTGATTTCATAGCGCAATACCTTCACGCCCCAGTTGGCGGCCGATTCGTCGATGGCATTGACGATGGCCGTATTGATATGGTCGCGTTCCTCGAAGGTTTTATCGAGTTCCATCTTGCCGATCACCGAGCGCAAGGTGGTTTGCGCCAGTTGCGTAATGGCGGCGATATAATTGGACGAGCCATAGGAAGCGCGCATGGCGTCGGTAATCTGGAAATATAATATGCCGTCAACCTGCAACTGGGTATTGTCGCGCGTGATGCAGACCTGCGGCGGCACGTCGAGCGGAATCTCCTTGAGCACGTGCTTGTAGGCGATGCGGTCGACAAACGGCACCACGATATTGAGGCCGGGGCCCAGCACCGCATGGAATTTCCCCAGCCGCTCCACCACCCAGGCATGCTGCTGCGGCACGACATTGACGGTCTTGAATACAAATACCAGGGCCAGCAATAACAAGATCAGCGAGACGCTTCCGATGCTAATTTCCATAGTTTACTCTCCAAAGTTATCCAACAATCAAACGGCTGCCACGAATGGCGCGTATGGTGTATTGCCCGGCCTGCGTATCGCTGCCCGGTATTAATTCCACATCCCACAAGGCGCCGCGGTACATCACGCGCGCCACGCCATCGACCCAGTGCGCCACTGCCACGCTCTGGCCGATATCGAGATTCACATTCGGATCCTGGGCCACATCGCGGCGGGCCGCCTTGCCATAACGGCTGCGCCGCAATAACAGGGTCGCCACCACGCCCACCACTGCCGCACATAATCCCTGCAGCGGTCCATTTGCGCCCGCCAGCGCGGCCAGCGCGCCGGCACTCATGCCGATGGCAATCATCAGCAAATAAAACGTGCCGCTGAATAATTCCAAAATCAAGACGGCACCAGCGGCCACAAACCAGACTATCCAATCGGCCATGATGTTTTCCTTTATGTCAGCCGTTAAGAAAATAAAAACCCCCGTGACCGATATAGGCGACGGGGGTTTTAACGATGAAGATTGCCAAATACTTATACTTGCCTGTACACCTATAAGAAACAGTCTAAAGCAATTTGCGCGTGCGTCAATAGCTGGCACGCATTCATTTCATGCAGCAATTATTCTTCGAGCAGGCTGCGCAGCATCCACGCGGTTTTTTCATGCAGGTCCAGGCGCTGCGTGATCAGATCGGCGGTTGGCTGGTCGTTGGCTTTTTCCAGCAGCGGGAACAGGGCGCGCGCGGTGCGGGCCGTCGCTTCCTGGGCCGATACCAGATGGCGCACCATTTCCAGCGCCGGCGGCACGCCTTCGATTTCCTTGATCGAGGCCAGTTCGACGAACTGCTTGTAGGTGCCTGGCGCAGGATAGCCCAGCGCGCGGATGCGTTCGGCGATCAGATCGAGCGCACCCCACTGTTCGGTGTACTGCGTCATGAACATCAGGTGCAGCGTGTTGAACATCGGTCCCTTGACGTTCCAATGGAAGTTATGCGTCATCAGGTACAGGGTGTAGCTGTCGGCCAGCAGGCCCGACAAGCCAGCCGCGATCTTCGCGCGGTCGTTTTCGGAGATGCCGATATCGATTTTTGCCGAGCCAGTTTTCGGATTTACAGTTGGTTTCTTGCTTGCCATATCAACTCCTGTCTGTGTGAAAGTAAAACCATTTTAACAAATCTTGCGTTTTCTCATCGCCACGGCCTGCGCGGGCAAAAAAAACCC
>NZ_DAMAGB010000060.1:0-36678 GCF_031995485.1 Janthinobacterium sp. | reverse complement strand
CATTTTGGCCATCGCTTGTGTTTCATTTTGTGGTGCTCAATCATGCGCAGCCTGCGCTATGCCCACCTGTGCGGGCGAACATGCGATGGCTGGCACGGCATTTGCAATACCCATACGTATTGCAGGTCCATGAAACAGTCGAATCCATAAGGTGAATACATGAGTCAATACTCCGCAGGTGCCGCATTCCGCCAGGCCGTCCAGCAAGAATCCCCGTTGCAAGTGGTCGGCGCCATCAATGCCAACCACGCCTTGCTGGCCAAGCGCGCCGGCTTCAAGGCCATCTATCTGTCCGGCGGCGGCGTCGCGGCGGGCTCGCTGGGCCTGCCGGACCTGGGCATCTCGAATCTCGACGACGTGCTGACCGACATCCGCCGCATCACCGATGTATGCGACCTGCCGCTGCTGGTCGACGCCGATACCGGCTTCGGTTCATCCGCCTTCAATGTAGCGCGTACCGTCAAATCGATGATCAAGGCCGGCGCGGCCGCGCTGCATATCGAGGACCAGGTGGGCGCCAAGCGCTGCGGTCATCGTCCGGGCAAGGAAATCGTCAGCAAGGAAGAAATGGTCGACCGCATCAAGGCGGCCGTCGATGCGCGCACCGACCCGAACTTCGTGATCATGGCGCGCACCGATGCGCTGGCCGTCGATGGCCTGGACGCGGCGCTGGAACGGGCGGTGGCCTGCGTCGAAGCGGGCGCCGACATGATCTTCCCGGAAGCGATCACCGACCTGGAGATGTACGCCACGTTCGCCAAAGCCGTCAAGGTGCCGGTGCTGGCCAATATCACCGAATTCGGTTCCACGCCGCTGTTCACGGTGGATGAACTGCGCAGCGCCGACGTGGGCCTGGTGCTGTATCCGCTGTCCGCCTTCCGCGCCATGAACAAGGCGGCCGAAAACGTCTACACGGCGCTGCGCCGCGATGGCACGCAGAAAAATGTGCTCGACACCATGCAGACGCGCATGGAGCTGTATGAATCGATCAATTACCACGACTTCGAACAGAAGCTCGACGCGCTGTTCGCCGCCCAGAAATCCAAATAATTATTATCCGGAGAAGACACATGACCGCACCACAAGCCACCACCTTCAAGCCTAAAAAATCCGTCGCCCTGTCCGGCGTCACCGCCGGCAATACGGCCCTGTGCTCGGTCGGAAAGACCGGCAACGACCTGCATTACCGCGGCTACGATATCCTGGACGTGGCCGACAGCTGCGAGTTCGAAGAGATCGCCTACCTGCTGGTGCACGGCAAGCTGCCCAATACCGACGAACTGAAAGGCTACAAGGCCAAGCTGAAATCCCTGCGCGGCCTGCCGGCCAACGTCAAGTCGGCGCTCGAAGCGCTGCCGGCCGGCGCCCATCCGATGGACGTGATGCGCACCGGTGTATCGGTACTCGGCTGCACCTTGCCCGAAAAGGACGACCACAACGTGCCGGGCGCGCGCGATATCGCCGACCGCCTGATGGCGTCGTTTGGCTCGATGCTGCTGTACTGGTACCACTACAGCCATAACGGCAAGCGCATCGAAGTGGAAACCGACGACGACTCGATCGGCGGCCATTTCCTGCATCTGCTGCATGGCAAGAAGCCGTCGGCGTCGTGGGAAAAAGCCATGCATACGTCCCTGATCCTGTACGCGGAACACGAATTCAATGCCTCCACCTTTACCAGCCGCGTGATCGCCGGCACGGGTTCGGACATCCACTCGGCCATCACGGGCGCGATCGGCGCGCTGCGCGGCCCGAAACACGGCGGCGCGAATGAAGTGGCGCTCGATATCCAGAAACGCTACGACAATCCGGACGAAGCCGAAGCCGACATCCGCGAGCGCGTCGCCAACAAGGAAGTGGTGATCGGTTTCGGCCACCCTGTCTATACGATTTCCGATCCGCGCAACGTGGTCATCAAGGAAGTGGCGCGCACGCTGTCGGTGGAAGCGGGATCGACCAAGATGTTCGATATCGCCGAACGGCTGGAAACGGTGATGTGGGAGATCAAGAACATGTTCCCGAACCTGGACTGGTTCTCGGCCGTGTCGTATCACATGATGGGCGTGCCGACCGCGATGTTTACGCCGCTGTTCGTCATCTCGCGCACCTCGGGCTGGGCTGCCCACATCATCGAGCAGCGCATCGACAACAAGATCATCCGCCCGAGCGCCAACTATGTGGGTCCGGAGGACCTGGAGTTCGTGCCGATCAAGGACCGCAAATAATGAGCATCACGATCAACACCTTGCACCGCAAGCCATTGCCGGGCACCCAGCTCGATTACTTCGATACGCGCGCCGCCGTGGACGCGATTCAAACCGGCGCCTATGCCAGCCTGCCGTACACCTCGCGCGTGCTGGCCGAAAACCTGGTGCGCCGCTGCGACCCGGAGACCCTGAACGCCTCGCTGCGCCAGTTTATCGAACGCCGCCGCGACCTCGACTTTCCGTGGTTCCCGGCGCGCGTGGTCTGCCATGATATCCTGGGCCAGACGGCGCTGGTCGACCTGGCCGGCCTGCGCGACGCCATTGCGGCCCAGGGCGGCGACCCGGCCCTGGTCAATCCTGTGGTGCCGACCCAATTGGTGGTCGACCATTCGCTGGCCGTCGAATGCGGCGGCTTCGATCCCGACGCCTTTGCCAGGAACCGCGCGATCGAGGACCGCCGCAACGAAGACCGTTTCGACTTCATCGACTGGACCAAGAAGGCGTTCAAGAACGTCGACGTGATCCCGCCCGGGAACGGCATCTTGCACCAGATTAATCTGGAACGCATGTCGCCGGTGATCCAGGTGCAGGACGGCGTGGCTTATCCGGATACGTTGGTCGGCACCGATTCGCACACGCCGATGGTCGACGCGCTGGGCGTGATCGCCATCGGCGTCGGTGGCCTGGAAGCGGAAAGCGTGATGCTGGGCCGTGCCTCGTGGATGCGCCTGCCCGACATTATCGGCGTGCGGTTGACGGGCAAACCGCAGCCGGGTATTACCGCCACCGACACCGTGCTGGCGCTGACGGAATTTTTGCGCCAGCAGAAGGTGGTCTCGTCGTACCTGGAGTTTTATGGCGAGGGCGCCTCGCACCTGACCCTGGGCGACCGCGCCACGATCTCGAACATGGCGCCGGAATTTGGCGCCACCGCCGCCATGTTCTATATCGACGAACAGACCATCAAGTACCTGAAGCTGACCGGCCGCGAAGACGCGCAGGTGGCGCTGGTGGAAACCTATGCGAAGGAAACCGGCCTGTGGGCCGACAGCCTGGCCGACGCACAGTACGAGCGCGAGCTGAGCTTCGACCTGTCGTCCGTGGTGCGCAATATCGCCGGCCCGTCGAACCCGCACAACCGCGTGCCGACTTCGGAGCTGGCTGCGCGCGGCATCTCGGGCGTGGTGGAAAACGAGCCGGGCAAGATGCCGGACGGCGCGGTGATCATCGCCGCCATTACCAGCTGCACCAACACCAATAATCCGCGCAACATGATCGCGGCCGGCCTGATCGCGCGCAACGCGAACCGCCTGGGCCTGGCGCGCAAGCCCTGGGTCAAGTCCTCGCTGGCGCCCGGCTCGAAAACGGTGGAGCTGTACCTGCAGGAGGCAGGGCTGATGCCGGAACTCGAAAAGCTGGGCTTTGGCGTGGTGGCGTTTGCCTGCACCTCGTGCAACGGCATGTCGGGCGCGCTCGACCCGGTGATCCAGGACGAAGTGGTGGCGCGCGACCTGTACGCCACGGCCGTCCTGTCCGGCAACCGCAACTTCGACGGCCGCATCCATCCCTACGCGAAACAGGCCTTCCTGGCTTCGCCGCCGCTGGTGGTGGCGTATGCGATCGCCGGCACCATCCGCTTCGATATCGAAAAGGATGTGCTGGGCCATGGCCCGGACGGCCAGCCGATTCTGCTGAAAGATATCTGGCCGTCGGACGAGGAGATCGACTCCATCGTCGCCTCCAGCGTCAAGCCCGAGCAGTTCCGCAAGGTCTACATTCCAATGTTCGCCGCACAGGTCGACGACGGCATCAAGGTCAGCCCGCTGTACGACTGGCGCCCGCAGACCACCTATATCCGCCGCCCGCCTTACTGGGAAGGCGCGCTGGCCGGCGCGCGGCCCTTGAAAGGGATGCGTCCGCTGGCCGTGCTGGGCGACAATATCACCACCGACCACCTGTCGCCGTCGAACGCCATCATGCTCGACAGCGCGGCCGGCGAGTACCTGGCCAAAATGGGCTTGCCGGAAGAAGACTTCAATTCCTACGCCACCCACCGCGGCGACCACCTGACGGCGCAGCGCGCCACCTTTGCCAATCCGACCCTGAAAAACGAAATGGTGATGGTGGACGGCAAGGTCAAGGCCGGGTCGCTGACGCGCATCGAACCGGAAGGCACGATTTCGCGCATGTGGGAAGCGATCGAGATATACATGGAGCGCAAGCAGCCATTGATCATTATCGCCGGCGCCGACTACGGCCAGGGTTCCTCGCGCGACTGGGCCGCCAAGGGCGTGCGCCTGGCCGGCGTGGAGGCAATCGTGGCCGAAGGCTTCGAGCGCATCCACCGCACCAACCTGGTGGGCATGGGCGTGCTGCCGCTGGAGTTCCTGACGGGCGTCACGCGCAAGACGCTGGGCCTCGATGGCAGCGAAACCTACGATGTGGTGGGCGAGCGCATGCCGCGTTCGACATTGACCCTGCTGATCCACCGCGCCAATGGCGATACCGAGGAAGTGCCGGTCACCTGCCGCCTCGATACGGCGGAAGAGGTGTCGATCTACGAAGCCGGTGGCGTCTTGCAGCGCTTTGCGCAGGATTTCCTGGAATCGTCCGTAGGTCGGATTAGCGGCGCAGCCGCGTAATCCGACAACACCGGCAGCGTCAACAATGTGTCGGATTACGCGCAAGCGCTAATCCGACCTACCTGGATATACGATGAATCATCAACCCCAAATCAGAATCCCCGCCACCTATATGCGTGGCGGCACCAGCAAAGGCGTGTTCTTCCGCCTGCAGGACCTGCCGGTCGCCGCGCAAGGGCCGGGCCCCGCGCGCGACGCTCTGCTGTTGCGCGTGATCGGCAGCCCCGACCCCTACGGCAAGCAGATCGACGGCATGGGCGGCGCCACGTCCAGCACCAGCAAGACGGTGATCCTGTCGAAAAGCAGCCGGGCCGAGCATGACGTCGATTATCTGTTCGGCCAGGTTTCCATCGACAAGCCGTTTGTCGACTGGAGCGGCAATTGCGGCAACCTGTCGGCGGCGGTCGGCTCGTTTGCGATCGCCAATGGCCTGGTCGACGCGGCGCGTATTCCGCGCGACGGCGTGGCGGTAGTGCGCGTGTGGCAGGCCAATATCGGCAAGACCATTATCGCCCACGTGCCCATCACCAACGGCGAAGTGCAGGAAACAGGCGACTTCGAACTCGATGGCGTGACGTTTCCGGCGGCCGAAGTCAAGCTCGAGTTTCTCGATCCGGCAGCGGAAGAGGAGGGCGGCGGTGGCGCGATGTTCCCCACCGGCCAGCTGGTCGATGACCTCGACGTGCCCGGCATCGGCGTGCTGAAGGTCACCATGATCAATGCCGGCATCCCGACCATTTTTGTCGACGCCGAAGCGATAGGCTACACGGGCACCGAACTGCAGGAGGCGATCAATGGCGATCCGGCAGCGCTGGCGCGTCTTGAAACCATCCGCGCGCATGGCGCTCTGCGCATGGGCTTGATTTCGCATCTCGATGAAGCGGCCACGCGCCAGCATACGCCGAAGGTGGCGTTTGTCGCCAAACCGGCCAGCTATGTCTCGTCCAGCGGCAAGCGGGTAGCAGCGGGCGAGATCGACCTGCTCGTGCGCGCCATGTCGATGGGCAAGCTGCACCACGCGATGATGGGCACGGCGGCGGTGGCCATCGGCACGGCGGCGGCGATACCCGGCACGCTGGTCAACCTGGCGGCCGGTGGCGGCGAAAAAAGCAGCGTGCGCTTCGGCCATCCGTCCGGCACGCTGATGGTGGGCGCGCAAGCGACGCAGGTGGACGGCGACTGGCGCGTCACCAAGGCCATCATGAGCCGCAGCGCACGCGTGCTGATGGAAGGTGTTGTGCGGGTGCCTTTCCAGGAGCAAGACAGCGATCGCTTGCGGACTTGATTTTTTGCAGGACCGCAAGCCGGGCAGCAAGGAGAATGGCATGGATTTACCCGTGAAAACCGTGTCGTTCCATCCATCCTGGGGCTGCCATGCTATTCAATTCCTGGATTTTCCTGCTGGGCTTTTTGCCCGTCACCTTTGCCGGCTTCTTCCTGCTGGGCCGGCGCAGCCCGTTCCTGGGCGCAGCCTGGCTGTCCGGCGCCTCGCTGTTTTTCTACGGCTGGTGGGACGTGCGCTACGTGCCGCTGCTGCTGGCCTCGATCTGCTTCAATTACGGCTGTTCCGGCCTGCTCGACGCGAGGGCGGGATCGCGCAGGCGCAGGAAGTGGCTGCTGGTGGCCGCCATTGGCGCCAATCTGGCCCTGCTCGGCTACTACAAATACGCGGGCTTCTTTGTCGCCAGCCTTGCCGGACTGCTGGCGCAACCGCTGCCTGCGCTGCATGTGATCCTGCCGGTCGGCATCTCGTTTTTTACCTTTACCCAGATCGCCTTCCTGGTCGATACATATCGGGGACAGGTGCGCGAGCGGCGCTTCGTGCATTACCTGCTGTTCGTCACGTATTTTCCCCACCTGATCGCCGGTCCGGTCCTGCACCACAAGGAGATGATGCCGCAGTTCGCCGACCCGCGCATCGTTCGGCTGTCGGCGGAAAACATCGCCGCCGGCACCAGCATCTTTGTGATCGGCCTGGCCAAAAAAGTGCTGGTCGCCGACAATCTGGCGCCGCATGCGGCCACGCTGTTCAACCAGCCGGGCGAGCCGTCGCTGCTGCTCGCCTGGAGCGGTGTGCTGGCCTATGCCTTCCAGTTGTATTTCGACTTTTCCGGCTATTCCGACATGGCCATCGGCCTGTCGCGCCTGTTCGGCGTGCGGCTGCCCCTCAATTTCGACTCGCCCTACAAGGCGGCCGATATCGCCCAGTTCTGGCGCCGCTGGCACATGACCCTGTCGCGCTTCCTGCGCGACTATCTGTATATTCCGCTGGGCGGCAACCGCCATGGCGGCGCGCGCCGCTACCTGAACCTGATGATCACCATGGTGCTGGGGGGGCTGTGGCATGGTGCAGGCTGGAATTTCCTGATCTGGGGCTGTTTGCACGGCGTGTTCCTCGGTATACACGGTGCATGGAGCGGCATGGCCAGCCGGCTGCAGTTGCCGGTGCAATCGGCTTGCTGGCGCCTGATCGCCACCGGCATTACCTTTGTTGCGGTCTGCCATGCCTGGGTCTTCTTTCGCGCGCCCGACCTGGCCGGCGCGCTGGCGATACTGGACGGCATGTACGGGCGCCACGGTCTCGCCTTGCCAGATGCGCTGGCGCCGCACTTGCTGGCATTGCAGCCGCTGCTGGCAGCCATCGGCCTGACGTTTTATCTGGGTGGCGGCACCGCCTTTATCGACAGCTGGAGCTGGATCGCCATTGCCGCACTGCTGGCGTTTGCCTGTCCCAATACACAGCAGATCATGCGGCTGGTGCTGCCCGTGCCCGATGCCAGACCGGCGACCTCCCACCTGGCCTGGCAGCCATCGCGCCGCTGGGCAGCGGCGATCGCCGTGCTGGCGCTGGCCAGCATGCTGTCACTGAACCGGCCCGCCGAATTCCTGTATTTTCAATTTTAGGAGGCGCAATGACAACCGTCTCTCTTGATTACAAACGATATCTGCCGGCATTCACCGCTTTCCTGAGCGCCGGCGCCCTGGCCACCTGCGCGCTGGTCGTGATCGTCGATCCGTATGGCCTGTATGGCCTGGTGCATCGCCCTGGCTTCAATGCCGTCAAGCCCGGCCTGTCGCGCTACCAGGTGCAGATCAAGCACCAACACGCGCTGCGCCTGCGGCCGCGCGTGCTTATCCTCGGCAACTCGCGCGCGGAGATCGGCTTCGATCCGGCCGCGCCGGCGTTTGCGGCGGCGCGCGGCGCGGTCTATAACCTGGCCATACCGGGAACCGGATTGGGCACCTCCGCCAGCCAGCTCACGCACCTGCTGGCGGCCGGCGTCCAGCCGCGCACCGTGATCCTCGGCGTCGAGTTCATGGATTTCCTGGAACTGCCATCCGCGCCCGGCTCGACGGTGGCGGCGACGCCGGCCGGCGCGCCATTCTGGCAATTCGATGCGCTGTTTTCGCTCGCCTCCGTCAAGGATGCGCTGCATACGCTGCGCATCCAGCATGATGCGGAAAGCACCAGCCTGTCGCCGGACGGCTTCAATCCTTTGAGAGAATATGGCGCGCATGTACGCAATGACGGCTATCACAAGATGTTTGCCCAGCGCGCGCAGGAAAACGCGCTCAGCTTCAAACGAAAGTCCGGCGCCACGCTGGCAGCGGCGGATTTCGCCGTGCTGCATGGCTTGTTGCAGCAGGCGGCAGCCAATGGTGCGCAAATGACGCTGGTGATCTATCCGTATCACGCGCAGCTCCTCGCCATGCTGGACGCAGCGGGCCTGTGGCCGCTGTTCGAACAATGGAAGCAGCAGCTGGTGCAGGAAATTGGCGCCGTCCAGTCAAGCCATCCCGGCGCCGCTATCGCGCTGTACGACTTCAGCGGCTTTGGTCCGTACAACTGCGAACGCATCCCCGCAGCGGCCGAACGCCATCTCGCCACGCGCTGGTACTGGGAGGCCGGCCATTTCAAGAAGGCGCTGGGCGATATCGTCCTGGCCCGCGTGCTGTCGCAGTCAGGAGACGCGCCATCCTTCGGCATGCGCCTGGACAGCACCGCGCTGGCGGCCAACCGCGCGCGCATCGCGGCCGAACGCCGGGACTGCGCCGCCACGCACCCCGCTCTGTTTCTATCCGTGACAAACATGTTTGGCCCGCCTGCCAAGGCAGTTGCTGATGGAAAAACCCATTTGACAGGACCACAAAAAACCACGGAGGAGAGATGAATTTTGCGCAGTTCTACCAGCATTCCATCAGCAACCCGGACGCTTTCTGGCGCCACGAAGCGGAAAAGATCGACTGGCACACGCCGTTCACCCAGGTGCTCGACGATAGCCGTGCGCCGTTCGCGCGCTGGTTCGTTGGCGGCACCACCAATCTGTGCCACAACGCGGTGGACCGCTGGGTCGCCAGCCGGGGCGATGCGCCCGCGCTGATCGCCATTTCCACCGAAACCGACACCGAGCGCACCTACAGCTACCGCGAACTGCAGCGCGAAGTGGAACGCTGCGCCGCGATCCTGCTGTCGCTGGGCGTGGCAAAAGGCGACCGCGTGTTGATTTATATGCCGATGATTGCCGAAGCGGCGTTTGCCATGCTGGCCTGCGCGCGCATCGGCGCCATCCACTCGGTGGTATTCGGCGGCTTTGCCTCGAACAGCCTGGCCAGCCGCATCGACGATGCGCAGCCAAAAATCGTGTTTTCCAGCGACGCCGGTTCGCGCAACGGCAAGCCGGTTCCCTACAAGCCGCTGCTCGACGAAGCGATCCGCATTGCCGCGCACCAGCCGGCGCATGTGCTGCTGGTCGACCGCCACCTGGTGCCGATGCAGCGGGTAGCAGGGCGCGATGTCGACTACGCGCAACTGCGCGAGCAGCATCTCGACGCGCAGGTACCCGTCACCTGGCTCGAATCGAACGAGGTGTCGTATGTGCTGTACACCTCGGGCACCACCGGCAAACCGAAAGGCGTGCAGCGCGATGTGGGCGGCTACGCGGTGGCGCTGGCGGCGTCGATGGAGTACACGTTTTGCGGCAAACCGGGCGAGACCTTCTTTGCCACCTCCGATATCGGCTGGGTGGTGGGCCATTCGTATATCGTCTACGGCCCCTTGATTGCCGGCATGGCCACCATCCTGTACGAGGGCTTGCCGGTCTGTCCCGACGCCGGCATCTGGTGGCGCATCGTTGAAAAATACCGGGTCACGCGCATGTTCTCGGCGCCGACCGCGATCCGCGTGCTGCGCAAGCATCCGGCGGAGCTGATGCGCAAGCACGACCTGTCCTCACTGAAGGCGCTGTACCTGGCGGGCGAACCGCTCGACGAAACCACCTCGCAGTGGATCGCCGGGGAGCTCAAGGTCGACATCATCGACAACTACTGGCAGACTGAGACGGGCTGGCCGATCCTGTCGGTGGCGCGCGGCGTGGAAAACATCCCCACGCGCCTGGGCAGCCCGGGCCTGGCCATGTACGGCTACAAGGTCAAACTGCTCGACGAGGCGACGGGCGAGGAGTGCGGCGCGAACGAGAAGGGCGTGCTGGTGCTCGAAGGCCCGTTGCCGCCGGGCTGTTTGCAAACCGTGTACGGCGACGACCAGCGCTTTGTCGACACCTACTGGTCCACCTTCAGCGACAAGCAAGTCTATTCGACCTTCGACTGGGGCCTGCGCGACGCCGATGGCTATTACTTCATCCTCGGGCGCACCGACGACGTGATCAACGTGGCCGGCCATCGCCTGGGCACGCGCGAAATCGAGGAAAGCATATCGAGCCACCCGAATGTGTCGGAAGTGGCGGTGGTCGGCATGCACGACAAGCTCAAGGGGCAGGTGGCGATGGCCTTCGTGATCCTCAAGCATCCGCAAGGTATAGACAGCATCGAGGCCAAGGCGGCGCTGGAGCGCGACGTGATGGCCGTGGTCGACCGCCAGCTGGGCGCCGTGGCGCGGCCGGCGCGCGTGCTGTTCGTGCCGCAGCTGCCGAAGACGCGTTCTGGCAAGCTGCTACGCCGCTCGATCCAGGCCATCTGCGAAGGGCGCAGTCCGGGCGACCTGACTTCGATCGAAGACCCGGCCTCGCTGCAGCATATTGCGGAAGCATTGGCATAAGCATCTTTAGCAGAGTTTATCGTGCGATAAACTCTGCTGTCAGATGCGCTCGCTTTCCTTGCGCACCACGCGCCCGACGATAATGCATTCATTGCCGCGGCACATCTTGCGGTGGTATTTGCGCTGGTCGGGATTGTCCGACGTCAGCCACCATTCGCCGATATCGCGCGCCAGCCGCTTGACCACCGGCTCGCCTTCGTAATTGACGGCGTACACCACGCCATCGACGGGGCGGATATCGGCCGTATTAATGATTACCACGTCGTCCTCGTACAGGGCCGGCTCCATGCTCTCGCCCTTGACCTTGATCGCCACCAGTTTTTCCGGGTGATAGCCGTTGCGGTCGACCCAGCCGCGCGGCACGCTGATGGTGCTGCCGTCATGGGTCTCCGGCTCGACCGCAAAGCCCGTGATGCCGGCCGACAGCCGCAGTTTGACCTTGCGGATATCGTAGAAACGCTCGTCTTCGCCATCGTTGACGAACACCGGCTTGACACCGGCCAGTGCACGCGCCGCCATGGCCGCCTGGTCCGGCGCGGCGCCCTGGTCGAAGTACATGCTGTCGAGGCGCAGATCGGCTTCCAGCTTGCGCGCGATCTTCTCACTGAAGGCGCGCCCCTCGCGGTAGGTGGGCGACAAAATCTGCGAAATGCGCGCCTCGCTCCAGCCGCTGGCGTCGGAAATTTTCTTGCGCGTGTGCTCATAGCGCTCGCTGATCAGTGCCAGCAATCGGTCGCGTCTGTATTGATACATATCCATCTCCGCATTAAACCTGAAACTTACTGTTTGATAAATTACCAAATGCTTGACTTTAACATTAGCGATTGATAAAGTCCACTCGTTGCCTGTCGCAAATTCGCACACAGCGTTTCCCGGCAGGCCAGTACAGGGAGGGTAATGATGTTGAACAGCAGTCAGGTGGTGCACAGCGGAGCGCCGCCGCAGGCAGGGCGCAGGATACTGGGGCGCAGCAAGAAGTCGCAATTGCATATCGCCCGTATCGCGCAGCATATCGCCGAGCAGGGCCAGGCCAGCGCCGCGCAGTTGTCGGCCCTGCTGGGACTCGATGCGGGCACCATGAGCCGCTACCTGCGCCATATGTGCGGCGCCGGGCTGATCCATCTGGCGCAGCGCCATTGCACCGAGCCGGGACGCCAGCGGCCCGCGCTGTACGGACCGGGCGAGGCAGAAGACGAGGGCGAAGCGTGGGCTGAGCTGCCGCCGCAGGTGCGGCGCATGGCCAGCTGGCCCGGCGGCACGGCGGGCCGCGATCCGCTGGTGGCGGCCCTGTTCGGACCGGCCAAGTCGTCAACACAGTAACCAAGAGGAAACGAGGAGAACACCATGGGGTTTGCAGAACAATTCATCGCATCGCTGTCATCGCGCAATCTGCGCAACGATGCCTTTCACCACGACCTAGACGTGATCGCGGCGGCCGCGCTGGCCGGCGACATGGGCGCCTTGCTGTGCCGCGTCAAGTACGCGGACGGCACCATCAGCCGCCTGTTCGAAGGCAATGCCGGCAACCTGGCGCAGCTGCTGCGCGCGTGGACCGCGGCCGTCGCCAAAAAAGGCCAGGCGCGGCGCTGGGTCAAGGCCACCACGGCCTGGGATGCGCAGGCGGCCAACACCCTGTACCGCCGGGTGGCCGAAGCTTCGCTGGCGCACTGGCTCGACAGCAAATGCAAGGTCTGCCACGGCACCGGCGTGGTCAGCGCCAGCGAGGCGGGCGCGCCACTCGTCTGCCAGGCCTGCCACGGCGCCGGCGAAGCGGCGATCAGCTGTTCCGGCGGCTTTGAACTGGAGCGCATCAAGGACATGGTCAGCGAACTGGAAGCGATTTTCCAGTCGCACGGAGCGCGCGCCATGCGCCGCCTGGGCCGCTGAAAAAAGTTTTGCAATATGCCGCAAGCTGAAAAAAACGCCCCTACAATGGAGTCTCTGTCAGGCAGCAAAGGACACGAACGCAGCACCGCAGTACGGCAACAGGTAATACCACATGCTTCCCCACTCGTAATAGACGCACTTCTGGTGCGACACCGATAGGGGAATCTTCAGCGAACCGCCTTCCAGGCCTCCCTTCGCATCTCCCGTTCGGGCCCCTGCGGCACCGTATCGTGCAGCCCGCCATCTGACCATGCGCGGGCTGTTTCATTTCTTCTCACTGTTTTCTTCCAGACCGCCCAGGCGGTCTTTTTTTTCATCTCATGAAAGGCACTACCCATGGCATCGACAGCAAACGGCATCGACAGCGTGATCGTCATCAGCAAACAGGGCGCCGAAGGCGTCAAGGCGGCGGCGGGCGGCGGCCAGGTCTACCCGCGTGTCACGGCCACCTTCGACACCGAAGCGGACAAGTACGCCAGCGCCGAAATCGACGCCAGCCAGCAGCAGGGCGATAGCCGCCTGGGCAACTTCCGCACCGCCGGCGCGATCAAGGCCGAAGCAGCTTGCGGCACCTACGCGCCGCTGATGGCCGCGCTGCTGCGCCGCGACTTCACGGCCGGCGGCGTGGCGGTGGCCCAGACCACCATTGCCGCTGCCGCCACCGGCCTGATCCGCAGCGCCGGCTCGTGGCTGGCCGACGGTTTCCGCGCCGGCAGCGTGGTGCGCATCACCGGCCTGACGGCGCCGGCCACCGCCAACAACGGCAAGAACTTTTTCGTCACTTCCGTCACCGCCACCAACCTGAACGGCCAGTTCATGGATGGCTCGGCGATGGTCATCAAGGCGGCCGGCGACCCGGTCGGCGTGGCGGCCGCGGGCAAGCGCAGCTTCACGCCGCTGACCGGCCACACCACCGACTGGTTCACGGCCGAAGTGCAGGACCCGAAAGTCGGCGTGCACCGCAGCTTTGTCGACCAGCTGGTCAGCAAGATGGATATCGCGGTGCAGCCGAACGGCATCACCAGCCTGGACTTCACGCTGATGGGCAAGGCGGAAGGCCCGACCACGGCCGCGCCGTATTTCGCCGCACCGGCTGCAGCCGCGGGCAGCGGCAAGTTCTCGGGCGCCACGGCGATGCTGTCGGTAAACGGCATCCCGTCGCAGATCTGCACCGGCATGTCGGTCTCGCTCGACGGCCAGGTCAAGGTCGACCCGGTGATCGGCTCCAAGTTCGCCACCGCCGCCTCGCGCGGCAAAGTGCTCGGCTCCGGCCAGTTCACGGTGCTGCTGCAGGACGCCACCTATCTCGACTACTTCAAGGGCGAGACGGAAATCGCGCTGGCCTACGCCATGGCATCGGGCACGGCGCCAGCGGCCGACGTGCTGGCGCTGGCCATGGGCCGCGTCAAGATCACCTCGGCCAAGATCGACGACGGCGAGAAAAACAAGATCGTCACCTGCGCCTTCGACATCCTGCGCTACAAGGGCGCGGATGCGCAGCATGAAGCAACCACCCTGAGCATCCAGGACAGCGCGCTGTAAGCACGCGGCGCCAGACATTTCCAGGGCCGTCCGCGTGGCGGCCTTTTTTATTCCTATTCTTACTTTATTTACGAAAGCACGACACATGAACAACGCACAAATGATCGCATCGGCTGGTTTTGACATCTCGCTGTTGAACAGCGATAGCAAGGCAGTCGATCAGGTCCACCTGGTGTCGGTCCTGTTTGACGAAGACGGCGCGCATAAAGCCGGTTTTGAAATCGTCAGCAAGAATTCCGACCAGTATCGCGCTGTCATCCGCGAAACCTCGGTTGTCGCCATCAAGCGCTCCGTGCAGAAAAGCAAGCAGATCGATGCGAAAACCGATGAAGGGGCGGCGGAACTGTATGACCTTGCCGAGCACCGCAACATGAAAATCGCGATTGCCGTAGTGGTGGGCATGCCCGGCTTCGTCGACAAAGGGGTGCAGGTGCAGCCAGCGCCGGCCTTGTTGAAGTCCATCTTTGAAAAGATGCCTTCCTGGCAGGAAAAAGTGCTGGCTGCGCTCGAGGCCGATGGCAATTTTTTGACAGTCTAGCCGCCACCTTGCTGCACTTTGCCAACGAACAGTTCGAGCGTTCGGCAAAGGCAGCCGATGGCAATGTGAAGAGCGAGCATCTCGACGCTGCGAAGCGGCATCCGCTTTATCGGGAATCGCTCGCTCCCGCTCTTGCGCAACTGCCGTTTGAACTGGCGCATGTGTGGCAATGCTTTGTGCAGATGAACCGCAAGCGGCAGAACGGCATGATGGTCAATCCGCTGAGCAGCCTGGACATACTGGCATGGCAGTTGCGCTACCGCATGCGGCTGACAGCATGGGAAGAGGAACTGGTTGACCAGCTTGATGCAGCCTACATCGCCCATCAAAACAGCTCGCATTAGGCCTGCCTCTGTCGACCTCGCTGCAGCATTGTTAAAAAAGGACGGTTGTCACGAGGACGGCTTCGATTGCATGCCACCTTTCCGGTGGCTTTTTTTATGGGTAAATTATGACTGTGGATATTGCAACGCTACTGTTACGCATCGATGCGCTCGAAGCGCGCAATGCGGCCAAGGATCTGGAGCGCTTGCGCGAAGCGAGCGAACGCGCCGCCGAGGCAACGATCAAGCTGGAAGATGTGACCAAGCACTATACGGCAATCCTGTCCGACCTCGGTATTGCCAACGATATCGGCCAGATCGTCAAGCTGTCCGACGACTATGCCAAGCTGACAACGCAGCTGCGCCAGTCGACCAGTTCGGTTCAGGAATATGGCGAAGCGTACGACAACGTCAAGCGCATCGCAGCTTCTGGACAGACCGAGCTTGCTGCGACGGCAGGCCTGTACGCCCAGGTCAACGACGCGACGAAAGAACTGGGCATCAGCCAGCGCGAGGTTGCCGATATCACTGAGGCGCTGAACCTGGGTGTCAGGGTCAGCGGCGCTTCGGCGGAGGAATCGGCGGCCGCATTCAATAACCTGTCCGAAGCGTTTGAGAACGGGACGATGAGCAGCCAGGCATTCAGCGCCACCAGCCAGGCCGCGCCCGAGCTCATGGCGGCGATGGCCAATGGCCTCGGTGTATCGAAAGAGGCGCTCGCCGGTTTTGCCAGTGTGGGCCTGATTACCGCCGGCATCATGGCGGTCGCGCTGCCCAATGCACTCGGCGAACTGCGCAAGGAAGCGAAACAGTTCGACACTATCGGCGGCGCTTTTACCGTGTTCGGCAATAACGTGATGGAGTTCACCGGCAGGCTGGTGGAATCGACCGGGGCCGCAAAAGTAATGACAGGAGGTCTCGAATTTTTGTCCAATAACCTGACGCTGGTTTTTGGCGTACTGGAAACGCTTACGTTTGCGAAGTTTGCTACTTCGGCAAGTACAGCCGTGATGGAAATCTATAAAAAAGTTACGGCCAACCGCGCCATGCTCGTCTCCACGTTGGCCTCCGCCAATGCCGATGTGGTGGCGACCGGGGCCGCGTCGACGCTGGCTGCGGCGCGCGTTGCCGAATTGCAGGCAACGATACGCACCAGCCAGGCCGATGTGGCGCTGGCGCTCACCACCTATGGCCTGATTCCGGCCCAAGCCCGTGCGACGGTGGCGGCGGAGGCACACGCCGCGGCGCTGGTGGCGCAAACAGCAGCGATGCGGGCGGCATCCGTAACTGCAGGCGTTTTACGGGGTGCACTGGCCTTTTTGGGCGGACCGATCGGCTTGGTTGTTACCTTACTTGGCTTGGGGGCAACGGCCTGGGCCATGTGGGGCAGCTCGGCGAAGGATAACGCGGAAAAAAGCGTGGAACCCGTGCGCAAGAGTACCAAGGAAATTATTGCCGAGCTCGACAAGCAGATGGTACAGCTCGGCAAACGCAATGAACTGGCAAAGCTGGGCTTATCCGCACGCGGCATGGACACGGCAGCAGGCACGCGCATGGTCGAAGTGATGGAGGAAATGGATGCGGTAAGCAATCGCACGGGAAAATACAAGTCCATCGACGATGCTGACCAGCGCGCTACTCTGGAAGTGCTGCAACGCGAATCCCATGCGCTACTGGAGAAAATGAGGCAATTTGACAAGCAGGTGGAAGCTGCCAATCCGAAACCTGCTGCGCAAATGCATGTACCTGCGGCGCCTGCGCCACCGACCCCATTTGATTCATTGATTGACAGCATGCGTGGCAAATCGCGTGATCTCAAGCGCGAGACAATGAACTACAACGAACTCAATGATGCGCAAAAGTACGCGATCCAGTTACAGGAGATCCTGGACGTTCGCAAGAAAAGCCTGACGGCGACGGAATCGGCGGCTTACGAGGCCATGCGCAACGAGATGCAGGTCAGTCTTGAAAAAATCGACCTGGACAAGAAAACCAGGGAAGGTGCCGAGAAGGCGCAGGCAGACGCGAAAGCCCTGGCCGATACGCGTGCCCAGGCGGTTGCCGATGCAGTCAAGGAAGCCGAAGCCGGCGAAAAGCTCGTGGCGACCTACGGCCTGAGCAAGGATGCCATCGCGAAAAATGAACTGGCGCTGCTCAAGGAGAAAAGCGCCTCGCTGGAAGTGGGCGAGGCAAACGCGTCGCAGATCGAGTATCTGAATGCGCTGATCGAGGCCAAGCAGCGCAGCATGAATGCAACGGAAGCCCTGGCAACCAAGGAGGCCAGTGCCGCTGCGGCCAAGAAGGCGTCGGACGAGTGGGCAGCCAGCGCCAAGGACATAGAAAAATCGTTGACGGATGCCCTGATGAACGGGTTTGACAGTGGAAAGAGTTTCGCCAAGGCACTTACTGACAAGCTCAAGGGTATGTTCAATAATTTGGTATTGCAGCCTATTGTTGCGCCGATCGCTGGCGGTGTGGCCTCCTTGCTGAATCCCGGTGCGGCGCAGGCCCAAGGCAGCGTCGCTAACGGTGGCGGCATTCAGTCGCTGATAAGTTCTGCGAAAGGAATTTACGATTCGCTTGCCGGAGGATTGGCCGGCATCAGTACTTCAGTTGCGAACGGGGTGCAGGGCGGCCTGAATATGTTGCAAGGTTATTCCTACTCCCCGTTTGTTAGCGCCAATGGTTCATTTGCTACCGGGGCGGGTGCCGCTGCGGGTATAGCTGCCGGCGTAATGGGCGGCGTGTATGGCGGCAAAATGATCTCGGGCGAGTATGGCCGCAATGGGGTGGTCAATGCCGGCACGGCGATTGGCGCGGTGGTTGGTTCCGTGTTCCCTGTAGTGGGCACTGCGGTGGGCGCCCTGGTAGGCGGGTTGCTGGGCGGTGCGGCAAACCGTCTGTTCGGCATGGGCGAAAAAAAGGTCAGTAGTGCCGGCATATCCGGCAGCCTGGATGGAACGGGCTTCACTGGTGAGAACTATTCTAACTGGACCCAGAAAGGCGGTGTCTTCCGCAGCAACAAGAAGGGGACTGACCGCTCGGCCGTCGATTCGGAACTGGCAGGCTCGTTCGTCGATACCTATTCTCAGCTGAAAGCGGTCACGGGTGCCTTCGCCAGTACGCTCGGTGTCAATGTCGACAGCCTGGGCACGCGAAAGCAGTCGCTCAATATTATCCTGACCAAGGATGATGCCGCCAACCAGAAGGCGATTGCCGATTTCTTCACTGGCGTGGGCGACACGATGGCGAAAGAGCTGGTTCCTTCGCTGGCGCAATTGAGCCTGAAAGGGGAGTCCGCAAGTGCCGCACTGCAGCGCCTGGCCGGTCACTACACGGTTGTTGATACCGTGCTGGCAACCTTGGGAGCCACTTCGCAACAGGCATTTGGTGCCATCGGCGTCGCTTCCCTGGCTGCGCGCGAACAACTGGTGGCTGCGGCGGGCAGCGCGGATGTACTGGCTAACCGGACCGCTTTCTTTTCGGAGAACTACCTGAGTGAAGCTGAACGCCTGGCGCCGGTGCAGAAGCATGTGACAGAGCAGATGGCGGCCCTTGGCTACGCCAGCGTCACGACCCGCGAGCAATTCAAGGAAACCGTGCTGGCCCTTGCCAGCTCCGGTGCGCTGGCCACCAAGACCGGTGCCGAGCAGTACGCGAGTCTGATGACATTGTCCGATGCGTTTGCCAGGACGCATGCATCGACCGAGGACCTGGCCAAGGCCGAAAAGGAAATCGCGGACGAGCGCAAGGGCATCCAGGACAAGCTCGACCAGATCACCATGACCTCGCTCCAGCTGCGCGCCAGGGAGCGCGCGTCGGTCGACGCCGCCAATATGGCCTTGTACGACCAGCTGCAGGCCCGGCAGGACATCGCTGCCGCCTACGAAACGGAATCCTCGGTGCTGCAAGGCACGATCGACCGCCTGAAAACCTTCGCCGATGGCATCCGCTCCTTCAAGGATTCCCTCTTGCTGGGGAACCTGTCGACCTTGACGCCGATGCAGAAGATGGCTGAAGCGCAAAACCAGTATGAAAACATGCTGGCCAGAGCGCAGGCCGGCGACGCCGCTGCGCAATCGGGAGTGACGGCGGCGGCCAGTGCCTACCTGACGGCCAACCAGGTCGTCAATGCCGCCAGCGCCGATTACGCTGCCGCTGCCGCCAGGGTGCAGGCTGACATGGCGGCGCTGGCAAAGATCGCCGGCACACAAATGAGCGAAGCACAGAGGCAGCTGACGGCGCTCGATACGCAAGTGAGCCAGTTGATCAACCTGAACAAGACCGCTGTCGGCATCCAGGAAGCAGTCGCTGCACTGGGTGTGGCGCTGCGGGCCGGTGGCCAGGTCGATAGCACGGCGGGCATGCAGTTCGGCGCCGGTACCGGCATGGCGGCACTCAGCGCGCAGTCCGATGGTGCCGGCGTCGATTTGCCGGCCGCACAGGCCATGCAGCGCTACTTCGGCACGGGTGGCAATAGCGACGCCCTGGTCGCCGAAATCCGCGGCCTGCGCGAAGACAACCAGGCGATGCGCGTGGAACTGGCTGGCCTGCGCGCCGACCAGCGCGTGCAGACCGGCGACACCATCCGCGCCACCATCGAATCGAACGCCAGCGCAGCGCGCACGGTGGTCGAAGGCGTGGACAAATCGGCCAGGACCTCGTCCTGGGCCAATACAGTGAAAGGAGACTATGCATGACCGATCCCCAATTTCTCGACTGGCTGCAAAGCGCGTCGGCCGTGCGCATGGTGCTGGTCGAGGCGCAGGCCAACGTGGCCGGCAATGAAGTGACGCGCTGCCTCGCGTCGCGGCCGTATGTCACCGGGCCGGCGGACACGCCGCCCAATACCGCCTACCTGCCGCTGGTGAGCGGCGGCCTGGCTTTCACGGAGCAGGTCAGCCTGACCGGCGAGGCGGGGCTGTCGGGCGGCGATATCGAACTCGATAACCGCGACGGTGCGCTGGACGGCTGGCTGCTCGATGTGTGGATGAACCGCCCGGTCAAGGTGTGGGCCGGCGACCCTGCCTGGCCGCGTGGCCAGTTCCGGCTGGTGTTCGACGGCGTGATCGCCGACGTGGGCAGCGCCGGGCGCGAGTCGGTCAACCTGGTGTTGCGCGACAAGCTGCAGCGCCTGAACACGCCGATCAGCGAAGCCAAGCTTGGTGGCGCCACGCCCAACAAGGATGCGGCGCTGCCGGTGCCATTCGGCGAATGCCACAACGTCACGCCGCTGCTGGCCAATCCGGCCACGCTGGAATACGGCTTTCTCGGTGCGGTCGAATCGGTGTTCGAAGCGCGCAGCAATGGCAAGCCGATCGATGTCGTGCGTGACGATGGGGCAGGGCGTTTTCGCCTGAAGAGCGATCCTTTTTCGACCACCATCACGGCCAGCGTGCAGGGCGATAACGTTGGTGGCTACGCGCCGCGCATCGCGCCGCTGGTGCAGCGCATCGCTACTGGCTACGGCAAGGCGTCCGACCGGTTTACCAATGCCGACCTGGACCTGGCCAACCTGGCCGCCTTCGATCTCGCCCACCCGCAAACAGTGGGGCTGTATGTAGCCGACCGCAGCAACCAGGCCCAGGTTATCCAGCAACTGGCGGCCAGCGTGGGCGCGCAGGCGCTGATGTCGCGCACCGGCCAGTTGCGGCTGGTGCAGGTGGGCTTGCCCGGTACCGGCGTGCCTTTGGCGATCGGCCCGGCGCAGATGAATGAGCGCAGCCTGCGCGCGGCGCAGCGCCTGCCAGTCACGGCGGCCGTGAAGATCGGCTTCGACAAAAACTGGACCGTGCAGCCCAGCTTGACGACCAGCATCCCACCGGCGCACGCCGACCTGTATGCGACCGAATGGCTGACCGAAACAGTGGCCGACCAGGCGGTGCGGGAACGCTACCGCCTCAGCGACGATCCGGTGCAGATCGACACCTGCCTGAAGACCCGCGCCGATGCGCGGGCTGAAGCGGCGCGGCGACTGGCCTTGAACAAGGTGCCGCGCACCATTTACGAATTTGATGGAGAACCGGACATGATGATGCTGGAACTGGGGCAGGCTGTAACGCTGCAGGACGAGCGCTATGGCCTGCAGGACGGCGTGCCCGGCGTGGTAGTACGCCTGGCGCGCTTCTGGCTGACGGGCCGCGTGACGGTCGGGGTGCTGGCATGAGCGCGGTGGTGGGGGAGCGCGACACGCTGATCATGAATACGGTGCCGCGCCATGCGGCGCCGATCGACCGCGCGCTGATGCTGGCGGCCAGCGCCACCGTGTTCGAGGTGTCGTTCGGCGGCGCGCCGACGCCCGATGCGATCACATTTTCGGCGCTGATGCTGGGCGCGGCGGGCGAGATCGTGTTTTCCAGCGAGCCGCCGGTCACGCTGGCGGTAGCTAATGGCAATGCCGTGCTGCGCTACCAGGATATGCATGCCAGCATTGTGACGGTGACGGCCTCGGCGATGATCGATGGCATTACTTATCACGCACGCCAGACGGTGACCAAGCAGCAGGCGCTGGACCTGACGCCGCCACCGGCGCCATCGGGCTTGATTGCCACTGGTCATGCGGCGACGATCACCCTGGCGTGGAATGCGGTGCCGGCCAATTACAACAATCTGTCGCACACCGAGGTGTGGCGCGCGCCAGTCAACGATTTTGTCCAGGCGGCGCTGGCCGGCCGTGCCGATGGTCGCGAGTACACCGATCCGGTAGGGCCGGGCGCGTTCCGCTATTACTGGGTACGCCATGTTTCGCGCGCAGCTATCCCAGGGCCGTATAACGCCGGCAGTGGCACGGTGGGCGCGTCGGATGCCGAGGTCGAACACTTGCTGCAAGTGCTGACCAGGCAAATCACGGAAAGCCAGCTGTATGACGAGCTGGGTGCGAAAATCGACCTGATCGGCACCATTGCCGGCCAGATCGACGATCTGGAACAAGCCTACGGCGATACCGTTGCCGCCGCCGCCTCCGCGGCCCAGGCCGTGCAGGCCGCAGCCGAAGCCGCGCTCAAGGCAGCAGCGGCTGATGCCGCTGCGGGCGGCGCCAGTCAGTACGCCAGTAACGCCACTCGATCTGCTACCAATGCGGGCACGGCCGCCGGCGCCGCCTCGACCTCGGCCGGCCAGTCATCGCAGGCTGCCACCGCGGCGAACGGCAGCGCGGCAGCGGCAGCCAGTTCGGCAAGCACCGCCGCCAATGCTGCCGGCGCGGCTGGCGCCAGTGCCGGTGCTGCGTCGACCAGTAAAGATGCGGCCAGCAGTGCGGCGGACGCTGCTGGCGTGCAGGCGGCTGCATCCTCGCAATCGGCGATCGAGGCGAAGGCCGCACGAGATGCCGCCAGCGGCTCAGCCACTGCCGCGCTGCAATCTGCTGGCTCGGCCAGTGCATCGTCGACGGCCGCCGGCGGCGCTGCCAGCCAGGCCGCTACCAGTGCCGAACTGGCAGTGGGCGCAAAAAACACTGCAACCAGCGCGGCAGCCTCGGCATCGCAGTCGGCTGGTGCGGCGGGCACTGCCGAGACCAATGCTGCCGGTTCGGCCAGCCGGGCGGCCAGCAGCGCGCAACTGGCAGCAGCATCCAATAATGCTGCTGGCGGCGCGGCTGCAGCTGCGGCTGGCTCGGCACAGGCGGCCGAGACCCGTGCTACGGCAGCCGGACAAAGCGCCACTGCGGCAAGCAATGCCGCCATGACTGCTGGTACGGCAGCGGGCCAGGCGGGATCGTATCTGCAGCAGGTCGCGCAGTCGGCCACGCAGGCCGATGGCAGTGCCCAGGCAGCAGCATCATATCTGCAGCAGTCGCAAGCAATGCTGGCCAATCCAATCACCGGGTTGCAAGCGTCATATGCCGCAGTAAAAGTCACTGCGGATGCAACCGCGAATAGCGTTACGGGCATGCAAGCCAAATATGGCGTACAGCTGGACGCCGACAACGTGGCGGGTGGGTTTCAACTGATGTCCGGCGGCGGCACGCTCGATTTTGCTGTGCGTGCCAGTACGTTTTCCATCGCCGCGCCGGCTGGCAGCGGCATCGCCCGCGCCGTGCCGTTCATCGTACGCACGACTGAAACAGTGGTCGATGGCGTCACCATTCCTATCGGCGTGTATATCGCCAATGCGTATATCCAGAACGCGTCGATCACCAATGCAAAAATTGGTGGCGATATCTGGTCGAGCAATTATTCGCCCGGCCAGGCCGGCTGGTACATGAACCGCACTGGCGACATGGAAATCAATAATCTACGGGCTCGCGGCCACATTGTGGGCGGCGGGTTTACCAATGTCGATTGGCCCGCGGCCGGTGGTGGGTTCTACCTGGGCCCTGAAGTTTTCCGTATGGGGAGCTATCACACCGGAAAGTATTTTGAAGTGGATCCTTTTGGTGACGTCCGGGCACCAGGATTTACGATTATTGATGGCAATCCGACATTCGCCGGGCATCTGTCAGGTGCAACGGGTTCGTTTTCGGGCAGCCTGACAGCGAATTCCGTGATTGCCGGACGTGGCCAGAATGCCGATAACAGCACGTTTATTGATTTTAACGCCACCGGCAATATGCCGTTTATCTATGCAGGTTCGGGGAAAGTGAAAATAACCGCCGATGGCAAAGGCGAGTTTGCTCGCACCATTTTGTCAGAACCCGACTTGGTAAAAAAAGGCGATTTGGCGATCAACGTGGGGGAGGTTGGGTGGGTAGGTGGAAGGCTTAAACCGTTCACCGTTTATATCGATACCGGGCAGCCTTTCGAGTCGACCTGGTACGACGTTCCTTCCGATATCTTCGGTGCAAATGCAACCATCTCACGCGGGGTTACCACCGTTATGCCTGGCTGTAATGGATACAGCGAATCGACCATAGTCGTTGGCGATGGCCTCAATAACGGTGGACAACTTGATCCTATCGATAACCGTATCTACATTCGTTTTACCTGGACCCCTATCAGCGGCACGGGGCAAATCAGACCAACCGAGATCGCCTGGAAACTGGTGAAACTTTAATGACTAATTTACGCATCCTCCACGACAACGCCGCCGACCGCGCCGTTCTTTCCGCATCAAGCCAGGCCGGCGCCCTGGGCCCGGCCAACCTGCAGCGCGACAGCAAGTCCTTTGTACTGCGCGCCACTGGCACGGTGTTATCCATCAGTGCCACCTGGCCCACGGCCGAGCTTGTAGCCTGCGTGGCGCTCATTTCCACCAATCTGACCAGCAGCGCAAAGATGCGCGTGCGCGGCTTTGCCAAGCCGGGCGATGGCGTGCCGGTGCTGGACACGGGCAGCATCTTTCCGTGTCCGGCCGCCACGCACGGCTCCTATCCGTGGGGCACTTTGCCGCTGGGCTGGAACGCCTACCGCTGGGGCGGCGTCAATACCTGGGCGCGTGGCGGCGGCGCCGATGGCGCCGCCTGGTTTGCGCCGGTGCGCGTGCGCCAGCTGGTGATCGACGTGCATGCGCCGCAAAGCCCCGAGGGTTACGTGGAAATCTCGCGGCTGGTGGCGGGCAACTACTGGTCGCCTGTACAGAACGCCGAGTACGGCGCCCAGTTGCTGCTGCAGGACAGCAGCGAGGTCTACCGCACCGCAGCGGGCGAACTGAAAAGCGCGATCGGCACCGCTAGTGACAAGCTCAGCGTGACGCTGGCGCACCTGACGCCGATGGACCGTGCCCGCCTGATGCGCATCCTGCGTGAAAACGGCAAGGGCAAGGCGATGCTGTTCAGCCTGTTCCCTGAAAACCCGGACCCGCTGCTGGAACAGGATCACATGTTGTACGGCAAGGTCAGCAATATCGACGCGGTATCGACACCATATTTTGAAACGTATTCCGCACCACTCCAAATCGAAGGAATCTAAATGGCTGATAAATTTTATGACGGCATGCCGAACGTCAACGACAAACTCAATGAGATGGACCGTGCGTTTGCGGCGGGGCCGTACAATGCGCTGCCGTTGACTGGCGGCACGCTTGGCGGGCCGCTGTATTCAAACTCGAACATCAGCATCACGGGGGCTGTATTTGCGGCAGGTGGTCTGGTTGCTGGCACTGGCACGGATTATCATAGCAGCCTTGGCACGCCGAGTAGCTCGACTGCCACTGTCGGCGTGCCAATGGAAGTATTGTCGATTGGGGTGCCTGGTATCGGCGGGGTTTCTTTTCCGGGCAGATATGTGTGGAGCACAGCCTCAGGCATCGGTTCGCTATATGCATCGGGTTACACGCTCAGCCTCCGGGCGTACGACTCGGGCACAAAAGCAAACGGTCCGGTCCTGATGCAAATAAGTGGCAATGGGTTGACCGCTTTACCGGGACAAACTCTGGTCGGGCCTGCTCCCGCCTATGCCGTGACTGCGGGAGGGCATGCCATATATAGAGATACCCCAATCTCGGGAACAATTCTTTATCTCGGCAGAACAGATGAAGGCGGCCAGCCGTCTGTAGGCGTGTTGGCCGCAGCTACTTCCAATTGGGCCGCACCGTTGGCAGTTCTGTATGCTGGCGCATCACAGCAGGGCCGAAGCATCAATGCGGGTGGCACCATTAACAGTGGCGGTGCCGACTATGCCGAATATATGGTGAAATCGCCGGCATGCAACGCGGTGACGCCGGGGCAGCTCATCGGCATTGATGTGCTGGGACAGCTAACTGATCATTGGGACCATGCAATAGCATTCGCGGTCAAATCGACCGACCCGTGCATGGTAGGTGGGGATAGCTGGGCACGCCATCTGGGCAATCGCCCTGATCCCGTCGAACGCATCTTGCCCACCGAAACCGTTCCGGGAGAATCCGATGAAGAATGGGCCGCCCGCCAGGCGCCAGGCCTGGCTTTCGACGCCGCACTGGAAACCGCACGCCAGACCGTCGACCGCATCGCCTTCTCCGGCCAGGTGCCCTGCAACGTGCAGGGCGCCAACCCCGGCCAGTATATTGTCCCGGTCCAGGCCGGCGACGGCATCGTCGGCGTGGCGGTCAGCGAAGACGATCTGACCTTCAAGCAATACCTGCGCGCCATCGGCAAGGTAATTGCCATCGAAGACGACGGCCGCGCGCGCATTATCGTCAAGGTCGCCTAGAACGTGACGACGCAACCCGAAACCCGCCACGGCGGGTTTTTTTATTTCCAACCAAGAAAGGCAATCATGGCCATCGAAACCACCGCCGCGGGCGGCGCACTGATCAAACTGTTTGGCGTGCCGGTGCTGGCCGGCGCTGCCGCCACGTCGCTGGGCTTCATGTTCATGTGGCCCCGCTCCACCAGGGAGGCGTTCATCCGTTTTTTTTCCAGCATTATTATTTCCACCTTTATCGGACCGGCGCTGGTGGCGGCCGTGCTGTCTTGGTGGCCCAGCCTGTTCGACAGCGCGAAAACCGTGGCTGGCCTGTACGGCGGCGATCCGGCCACCGGCTTTTTGTTTATCGCCGCACCGCTGATGGTGGCCGCCGGCCTGCCCGCGTGGTGGGTGCTGGGCGCCTGCGTGCGCTGGTTCGACAAGCGGCGCGGCAAGGATATCGGCGAACTGGCGGCCGATGCCGCCGCCATTGTCAAGGATGTGCGAGGTGTGCTGTGAGCGCCACACAACTGAGCGTCAAACAATTGCTTGCCATTATGCCCCTGGCGGGACGCCGTGCCGGCCTGTTCCTGGCGCCACTGAATGCGGCCATGGCGCAATTCGGTATCGACACGCCACTGCGCCAGGCCTCGTTCCTGGCCCAGGTGGCGCACGAGTCCGGGCAACTGCTGTGGCTGCGCGAACTGGCCAGCGGCGCGGCGTACGAAGGGCGCAGCGACCTGGGCAACGTGGTCGCCGGCGACGGCGTGCGCTTCAAGGGACGCGGCCTGCTGCAGATCACGGGGCGCGCCAACTATGCGGCGTGCGGCGTGGCGCTGGGGCTGGACCTGCTGGCCGCGCCGCAATTGCTGGAGCAGCCTGGTGCCGCATGCCGCTCGGCCGGCTGGTTCTGGCAGTCGCGCGGACTGAACCGGCTGGCCGATGCGGGCGACCAGGAACGCATCACGCGCCGCATCAATGGCGGCATCAACGGCCTGGCCGAACGGCTGGCTCTGTACCAGGTGGCGCGCAAGGTGCTGGCATGAAGCCGGCCACGCTGGCTGTGGCCGCGCTGGCGCTGCTGGGCGCGCTGGTGTTGTGCGCGCAGCGCTGGGGCTACGAAGCGGGGCGCATGGACTGCGGCGTGCAACTGGCCGGTACGCGAGCGGCGCTCGAACGCCAGACCCAGGCGCTGGCAGCACTACGCAAGGAGGGCGTGCAGCGCGCTGCCAGGTCGACCCGGGCCTTGCTGGCAGCGCAGGCATCGCAGGCCGGGGCGCAAGCGGAAGCGGCGCGCATCCTGGCGCTGCGTGCCGATGGCGACGCGTGCCTGGCGGCGGAAAAGTTGATCGCCAGCGAGATGCGATGAAGGCGCGCCCTATCATCGCGTCAGCCTGGCTGTGCCTGTTGTCCGCTTGCGCCAGCGCGCCGCCGCCCGCGATGCCTTGCGTTGCCGCGCTGCCAATGGCGCCCGCCTTGCCAATGGTGCCGGCCAGTGGCATTTTCGCGCAGGCACAGGCATTGGTGGCGCGCGACAAATTGCACGTCGCATATGCGCGACGGCTGGAGGCGCTGCTCGACACCTGCCGGTAATGGAGCGCACCGCATGGCAGCGGCTGCCGCCTTTTGGTGAAGCGGTCCGGGACTGCGCCAGAAAACAGTGCAAGCACTTCCCGCTCAAACACCATATTGGCATTTTCGCACCATGCCGACCACGCATGTCGCTGGCACGAAGCATGCATGGAACCAGGAGATATTCTTTCTTGTCCCTTGTGTTTCATGCTTGCCGTTGTCGCGCGGCGGGCCTACCGGAATTGGAGCGTACCGTGGCAAAACCTCACCTGACCGCCATCCCCCGTATCGTCGCGCCACCGCCTGGCGAGCCGCCGTCGCCAGTCGATGAAGTGCTGCCAACTGGCAAATTGTTCACGCTGGGCCTGCAGCATGTGCTGGCCATGTACGCGGGCGCGATTGCCGTGCCGCTGATCGTCGGCCGCGCCCTGAAACTGCCGCCCGAGCAGGTGGCGGCCCTGATCAGTGCCGACCTGTTCTGCTGCGGCCTGGTGACGCTGATCCAGTCGCTCGGGATCGGCAAATATTTCGGCATCCGCCTGCCCGTGATGATGGGCGTGACCTTTGCCGCCGTCAGCCCGATGCTGGCGATGGCCAACAGTCCGGCACTGGGCATCACGGGCATCTTCGGCGCGGTGATCGGCGCCGGTGTGGTCTCGATGCTGATCGCGCCGTTCATCGGCCGCATGCTGGGCCTGTTCCCGCCGGTGGTCACCGGCAGCATCATTGCCGTGATCGGCGTGTCGCTGATGCGCGTGGGCGTCAACTGGGCGATGGGCGGCCCGCCGTCGATGGCAAAGATACCCGACCCGGCCTTCGTGGCCGGCGCTGCGGGTGGCGCGGCGCCGATGATCGCCAATCCCGCTTATGGCGCGCTGGACAATATGGGTATCGCGCTGTTCGTGCTGGTGGTGATCTTGCTGGTCGCCAAATATGGCCGCGGCTTCCTGGCCAATATCGCCGTGCTGACCGGGATTATTGCCGGCACCGCGCTGGCCTTTGCGCTCGGCAAGACCGATTTCGGCAAGGTGGCCAGCGCCAAGGCATTTGCCATCGTCACGCCGTTCCAGTTCGGCATGCCGACCTTCGATGCGGTGGCAATACTCACCATGAGCCTGGTGATGATCGTTGTCATGATCGAGTCGCTGGGCATGTTCCTGGCGCTGGGCGAGATGACTGGCAAGCGCATCGGTCAAAACGACATCAGCCGCGGCCTGCGTGTGGACGGCCTGGGTACCTTGATCGGCGGCATCTTCAACACCTTTCCCTACACCTCGTTTTCACAGAACGTGGGGCTGGTCGGCGTGACGGGCGTGCGCAGCCGCTGGGTCTGCGTGGCGGCCGGTGCCATCCTGCTGGTGATGGGCGTGCTGCCGAAGATCGCCCAGGCGGCCGAAGCCGTGCCGGCCTTCGTGCTGGGCGGGGCAGGGCTGGTGATGTTCGGCATGGTGGCCGCCACCGGCATCCGCATCCTGGCCGGCGTCGACTACAAGAGCAACCGCAACAACCTGTTTATCGTCGCGCTGGCAATCGGTTTCGGCATGCTGCCTTTGGCGGCCGAGCAGTACGCCCAGCATATGCCCAAGGCCCTGTCGCCGCTGCTGCACAGCGGCATTCTGCTGGCGGCGATTGCGGCAGTGCTGCTGAACCTGTTCTTCAATGGAATCGAATCACCGGATGACGCGCGAGCGAAGGCGCGCGACAGCAGCCATGGCAGCGAATAAGTAGCAGAAAGCTGCTCAGGCGTCGCGCCAGGCTGCTTCGAGTTCGTCGCGGCGCGGCGCATCGGCGATGTGCAGGATCAGCGTTGTGCGCAGCTCCGCCGGATGCACGGCGCGATGCTTGGCGAACCAGAACACTTCGCTCAGGTCCTCGTCTTCGTGCCAGGTCGTCGTCACGGTTTGCTCCGGCGCCACGTCTTCGTAATTGGTCGCTTCCAGGAATGCATCGTCGATCGCGTCATGCCACGCCTCGCACTGGTTGCCCCAGGCCGATGCATACAGGCAGCCGGCCGCAACCAGCGCGCGGCTGGTTTCCCACATCGTCATTTCCGCCACGTCGGCTTCGATGATCAGGATGGCTTTGAAGGGGGACAGTTCTTCCAGCGTGGGGAAATCGCTGTCGGGAGTGAGGTGCAGGTAGCGCAGGATGGTTTTTTGCATGGTGACGATTATCTGGGTGAATCCGGGGGAACCTGTTTGGGCAAGGGCAAGTGTTGAGGCGGCAGCTTACCCTATTGCAGGCGTTCGCATCGAGGATGGCCAGCAGCATTTTCGGCGGGGCCTGCAGCGGCGATCGCCTGTTGAGCATGTGCAGCGACTGCAGATAGTATAAACGGTAGCTCTTGTGCTAGAATCTTGCCGCTGCCCGGATGGTGAAACTGGTAGACACTGGAGACTTAAAATCTCCCGCCTGTAAGGGCGTGCCGGTTCGATTCCGGCTCCGGGCACCAGCACACATGCAATTGACAGGAATAGTGAATGCTATTCCCTGGCTTTACCCCAGTTCCGCAAAACTGGCTTTGTTCCGCAAAAAATCTCTGGCACGTGTTTTGTCGGCTTGATGGCGAGCAGGGCCCGATCTGAAAATTTCTGATGTCCTTCTCAATGTCCGGATTGTCGACCGCTGCCTTGTCACGCGCGGTCTCAATGGCGTGGCGCAGGATAGGGGTCGCCAGCCGCTGCGTGGGTGGCGTGACGACCTCTCCAGGCACAGAAGAATTACTTTACCGGCCCGTGCAAAGCAACCAGGCCCTGGAACACCGCAGCGATCACGGCGGGATCATTTTGAAACGCGCTGTCGAAATGGATGCCCACCAAGGTCCGCGCATTGTTAAGCAGGGCGCCGCCGACCGCTTCAATTTCACGCGCCCTTTCCTGAACCTCAAGTTCGACCTCCGAATCCCATGGCTCTACAGTCATAATCAATCTCCAGTATCGGTAAAAGTTAAGCATAGCATGATCATTCATCGCGCCCGCACGGTTGGCCACCACTGGCGAACCGTGCTGCACCAGCTTGCGTGCAAAAAATTGTAAAGCGCTGATACGAGCCATTTCTCAGAAGAATATCGCATTCCACCACACCTGCTGACAGACGATGTTGCCGGACCGCCGCCGCGTTGTATCGTGACGAATGGAATGGAGATTGCAGTCCTAAAAATTGTCCGCACGACAATCAAAGTTTCAAAATAGAACTATCGTGCTACAATCTGTCTTGTGAAATTTACGTCCAGAGCGTGACTACCCCGTGCTTCGGTCGCCGCTCAATTCAGGTCAGCGCATTTTGCCGTCTTGCCTCCGTTCCCATCGTTTCATGTCGCCACCCATGCGTATTCAGGGTGGCTTTCTTACCGTTTTGTGCATTTTTGCAGGAAGTAGTTTCATGATGTTCATGAAGAAGTGGCCATCGCTGTTGCTGGCCGTCAGGGGCGCGTGCCTTTTGATGATAGTTTTGGCGTCGCGCAGCGCGGCGGCGCAGGCCGAGCCGATGCCGGTGTGGACCTTCGGCGGCTTCGGCACGGCCGGTCTCGTGCATTCGAGCGAGCGGCAGGCCGACTACAGCGCCAATGTAATCAATCCTGGCGAAGCCGGATATACCGACCGCTGGAGTGCGTCGGTGGATAGCCGCGTCGGCGCGCAGCTGGGCGTGGCGATCACGCCGCGCTGGTCGGCGGTGCTGCAGGTGATCTCCGAGCGCAATTTGCAGAATTCCTACCGCCCGGTGGTGGAGTGGGCCAATATCAATTACCAGGCGACACCTGAGCTGAACCTGCGCCTGGGACGCATTGCGCTGCCGATTTACCTGGCTGGCGACTATCGCAAGGCCGGCTATGCGCTGCCCTGGGTGCGTCCGCCGGTGGAGGTGTACGGCTCGCTGCCGGTCGCCAACAGCGACGGCATCGATGCCAGCTACCGCTGGCAGGCGGGCGCCGCCAATAACCTGACCCAGGTCTTCTATGGCCACACCAGCGTGCAGACCGACGACAGCGGCAAGCGGGCCAGGGCGCGCCAGCTGATGGGGCTGTCCAACACCACCACCTACGGCGCTTTTACCGTACGCGCCAGCGCACTGACGGCCGAGTTGACCGTCGACCTGGCGCGGCCGTTGTTCGACGCGTTTCGCCAGTTCGGCCCGCAGGGCACGCTGATTGCCGAGCGCTACGACGCCGACCACAAGCGGGTTGGCATCGCCAATATCGGCGTCAGCTACGACAACGGTGTATGGTTCGTGCAGGCCGAAGGCAGCCGCATGAACGCGCGCTCGTTCCTGGGCGACAAAAGCAGCATGTATGCGAGCGGTGGCTACCGTCTGGGGGACTGGACGCCGTATGCGACGTACGGCAGGGTGGTCGCGAACGTGCCGATCCACAGCGACGGGCTTGACGCCAGCCGCCTGCCAGCGCAGGCTGGCGCCAGCGCCGCTTACCTGAACGCTCAGCTCAATGGCCTGCTGGGCAGGATCGCGGTACAGCATAGTGTCAGCAGCGGGGTGCGCTGGGATTTTTTGCCCGATTACGCGCTCAAGCTGCAATACGATCGCCTGCGTCCGACCGGCGGTTCGTCGGGCACCCTGATCAATGTGCAGCCGGGCTTTCGCTCGGGGCGTCCCGTGCATGTCGTGAGCTTCGCGCTCGACTTTGTTTTCTAGGATGCGCGCCATGATGAGCAAGACAATCGTTGGTGTGCTGCTGGCGCTGGCGTGCAGCCAGCCGCTGCAGGCGCTGGGCAGCGACATGGTGGTGATCGTGTCGGCCCGCAATCCGAACGACACCATGCACGCCGGGCAAGTGGCCGATATTTTCCTTGGGCAGAGCGGGCGGTTTCCCGACGGCTCGCTGGCCAGCGCGATCGACCAGCCGATCGGCGCGCCGCAGCGCGATGCGTTTTACCTGAAGGTGACGGCCAAGTCGCCGGCGCTGGTCAAGGCCTACTGGACCAAGATGATCTTCACGGGACGCGGCCAGCCGCCCAGGGAGGTACGCGACAGCGTGGCCGTGCGCAAGCTGGTGGCCGACAATCCCGGCCTGATCGGCTATATCGAGCATGATGCGCTCGACGCCAGCGTCAAAGCCGTGCTGGTGGTGCGCTAGCATGGGCGCGCGCATGGTCGTGGTGCCTGATGCCGACGCTCTGCCGCCGCCCGCGCAGCGCTGGAGCGGCAAGCTGCTGCGGCTGGTCACCGACACGCATCTGTCGCTGCCGCTGTTCACTTTGCTGCTGCTGACGGCGATCTGGGGCAGCACCATCCGCATCATCGAGGCGGAGCGCGTGAGCGCCGCCAAGGCGATGCGCGACGCGGTGCACGAGCTGATGGACACCTATGAAGCCCAGGTTGCGCGCAATATCGGCGCCATCGACCAGACCCTGAAGGTGGCCGCGTACGCCGTCAGCCTGAAGGGTGCGCTTGGGGCTTTGCCGGAACTGAAGCGCCAGGATCTGCTGCCGCCATCGCTGGTATTTACCGTCCAGATCGCCGACCGTGGCGGACGCGTGATTGCCAGCAGTCCCGCGGCACCGGCGCGCTCGATCGCCGGCCAGGATTACTTTACCAGCCAGGTGGCGCGCGCCGGCGAGACGACCTATGTCAGCGTGCCGCTGGCCGACCAGCCCGGCGGCACGCCGGTGCTGCATTTCACGCGGCGCCTGCAGGACGACGCAGGGAACTTCGATGGCGTGGTGATGGTGCAGGTCGACCCCGGCTACTTTACCAGCAGCTATGAAAAAACGCGCCAGGGCGAGCGTGGCCTGCTGGCCATCTTTGGCGCCGACAACCAGCCGCGGGCATTGCGCGTGGGCGCGCGCGAAGGATGGCAAGGCGTGGCCCCGTCGCTCGAGCGTTTTCGCGCGCAGCCCGCGTGGGATGGCGTGGACCGCGAAACCATCGTGCAGCCGTCGCTGGGCGGGCGCCTGACGGTGGTGGTGGGGCTGGCGCGCGATGAACAGATGGCGCCATTCCTGCAGAACCGCAAGACCAACATCCTGCTCGCCTCGATCGCCAGCGCCGTGCTGCTGTTGTTTGCCGGCATGGGCTGGGCCTGGTCGTGGCAGCGCACCAAGGAGCAGCGCCTGATGCGGCGCGCGCAGGAAACCTATGCAGCTGCGGCCGAGGCCAATCTCGATGCCTTTTTCATGCTGCACAGCCTGCGTGACGGCGATGGCGTGGTGATCAACTTCCAGATCGCGGCCGCCAATAGCCGCGCTGCGGCGATGACGGGCCTGAGCAAGCAGCAGTTGCAAGGCATGAGCTTGAGCGAGGTGCTGCCGAACAGCCACAGCAACGGCCTGTTCGACAAACTGCGGCAGGCGGCCGACAACCGCGCCGTCTACCAGGAAGAGTGGGAAAACGATCACGAGGGCGCGCGCGCCAGATGGGTGCATCTGCAGGTGGTGGGCGTGGAAGACGGCGTGGTGGCGATCGTGCGCGACATTACCGAGCGCAAGCAGACCGAAGCGCAGATGCTGACCATGGCGCTGCACGATGCGCTGACCGGGCTGCCCAACCGCAGCCTGATCACGCAGAGACTGGAACTGGCCGTCGGCGATGCGCGCCGTGACGGCAGTGCGGTGCTGGTGTGCTTTATCGACCTCGACGGTTTCAAGCTGGTCAATGACGGCCTCGGTCACCAGGCGGGTGACGAATTGCTGAAAATTACTGCCTCGCGCATGCAGGCCTGCGTGCGCCAGCAGGATACGGTGGGCCGCCTCGGCGGCGACGAATTCGTGCTGATCTTGCCATGGAGCATGGACGACATGTCGGCTGCCAGGGGGCTGCTCGATACCATCCTGGCCGCCGTCACGCAACCGCTGACGCTGGCCGGACAGGAAGTGCAGATCAGCTGCAGCATCGGCGTGTCCCTGTTTCCGCGCGATGGCGACAGCGCCGACAAGCTGCTGGTCAATGCCGATGCGGCGATGTACCGCGCCAAGTCGTCGGGCAAGAACAATTACCAGTTTTTTGACGAGGAAATGAATGCCAGCGGCAACCAGAAGCTGAGCTTGCTGGAAGGCTTGCGCCATGGCATCGAGCAGGGCCAGTTCCGCCTGCTGTACCAGCCGAAGATCGATTTGCATACGAACCGCATTTTCGGCGTGGAGGCGCTGGTGCGCTGGCAACACCCGCAGCGCGGCGTGATTTCGCCGATGCGTTTCATTCCGCTGGCCGAAGAGAGCGGCCTGATCGTGGAGCTCGGTGAATGGGTGCTGCGCCAGGCCTGCCTGCAGAATCAGGCCTGGCGCGATGCCGGGCTGGCGCCGATCACCATCGCCGTCAATGTCTCGCCGCGCCAGTTCGATGACCGCCGCCTGGTCGAGCGCGTCACGCTGGCGCTGGCCGACAGCGGCCTGGCGCCGCAAGGGCTGGAACTGGAAGTGACGGAAAGCCTGACGATGCGCGATATTCCGCAGACCGTGGTGAAAATGGAGCAGCTGGCGGCGATGGGCCTGTCGCTGTCGATCGATGACTTCGGCACCGGTTTCTCCAGCCTGGCTTCGCTGAAAAGCTACCCGTTGACGCGGCTCAAGATCGACCAGTCCTTCGTGCGCGACCTGGACGGCCGGCTGCAGGACCAGGCCATCGTGCGCGCGGTGATCGCCATGGCGCACCAGATGCAGCTGCGCGTGATCGCCGAAGGCGTGGAAACGGCCGAGCAGCGCGACTTCCTGCTGGAAAACGGCTGCGACGAGATGCAGGGGTATTTGTACAGCCACCCGGTCGATGCCGCCGCCATTGCCGCGCTGCTGATGGCGCAACGCTCGTAAGTATCGATTAAAAGCCGTTTATCTGTAGCGCATACACATCTGGATCGAGTCGTTTTACTTTCAGTGGCAATACGATGTGCGCCGCGTCCGTAAGCAATGTATCGAAGAAAGATAATTCTGGGTGAAAATGCCAGGAATCAAGCGCAATAAGCCGTTCTGGATGGCAGTTTGTTTACTGCTCGGTAGTTCGAACACTAGCTGCCGCGAAAAGACTGCCGGATAATTGGTTGCAACAACATGGTTCTGGAATAACATAATTTTTGTTTGCAGCGAAACATAAGGTGATAATGCAGAACTGTTTGTAAGGCTATGTCATCGCAAGACGTGGGAACGTTCTGGAATTGCTGAGGTCTAACGAATCAGTTATTTTCTTCCAGGAGCATGCAATGGACGCCTCCCAGTGGCAACTGTTTCGCAAGCAGCTCACGCAACTGTCACAGCGCCAGCGTGTTATCAGCAGCGACTTGTTGCGCGACGGCGCGTCGCAGGACGCGAACATTACCGTGATCGAACAAGCGGCACAGGCGCATTTGCATTGCCCAGCTTGCCATTCGACACATTTTCACCGGCATGGCCATGCCAACCAATTGCAGCGCTATCGTTGCGTCCCCTGCGGCAAAACCTTCAACGCCTTGAGCGGCACGCCGCTGGCGCACCTGCGCCACAAGGAACGCTGGCTGGCCTATGCCGGCTGCATGCTGAACTCGTTTTCCGTGCGCAAGGCGGCCGAGCAAGTCCAGGTGCATCGCAACACCAGTTTTCGCTGGCGCCATCGTTTTCTGTCGCTGGCCAGGACCGACCGGCCACCCTGTCTGCATGGCATCGCCGAAGCCGACGAGATGTATGTGCTGGAGTCGCAGAAAGGGTCGCGGCACCTGACGCGGCCGGCGCGCCGGCGCGGCGGCAAAGCGAGGCAACGCGGCATTTCAAACGATCACATCTGCGTGCTGGTGGCGCGCGACCGCACCGGGCAAACCGTCGACTTCGTGACCGGCCCGGGACAGCTGACCAAGACAAAATTGCACAATTGCCTGCCGCCGGTGATCGACCACGACATCCTGCTGGTCAGCGATGGCCATCCGGCCTATCCCGTGTTTGCGCGGGAGAACGGCA
>NZ_DAMAGB010000059.1:30199-42897 GCF_031995485.1 Janthinobacterium sp. | reverse complement strand
TATGCGAAGTTAGTGTGGCGCGTGCTGAGCGAAATACGCATCGACGGTGGCGAGAAAAGCGTCCTTTTCCGCCTGCGGCAAGAAGGCAGCGACAAAGCCGTTGCGCGACAGCTGCTGCGCATGCGGCAGGTCCAGCGGCAGGGAGTCAAAAATGGCGTCGAAGTTGTCGTTCATGTAGCCGCCGAAATACGCCGGGTCGTCCGAGTTGACGGTGACGAGCAGACCCGCCGCCATCAGCTCGGCCAGGTTATGGTCGTGCATCTGGTCGAACACGCGCAGCTTGGTGTTCGACAGCGGGCACACCGTCAAGGCGATCTGTTCGCGCGCCAGGCGCGCCGTCAGCGCAGCGTCTTCCAGGCAGCGCACGCCATGGTCGATGCGTTCGACTTTCAAATCGTCCAGCGCGGTGCTGATATAGGCTGGCGGGCCTTCTTCGCCGGCGTGCGCCACCAGGTGCAGGCCCAGTTCGCGGCAGCGCGCGAACACGCGCGAGAATTTCTCGGGCGGATTGCCCACTTCCGACGAATCGAGGCCGATGCCGATGAATTTATCGCGGTAGGGCAAGGCCGCTTCCAGCGTCGCGAATGCATCCTCTTCGCTCAGGTGGCGCAGGAAGCACAGGATCAGGCTGGCGCTGACAGGGCTGTCCTGGCAGGCGCGGTAAATGCCGTTGATCACGTCGGCCATCGCCACGCCGCGCGCCGTATGCGTTTGCGGGTCGAAGAAAATTTCTGTATGCAACACGTTGTCCGCTTCGGCGCGCAGCAGATACGCGTGCGTCATGTCATAGAAATCCTGCTCTTTCAGCAGCACGCTTGCGCCGGCGTAATAAATGTCGAGAAAAGACTGCAAATCCGTAAAAGCATAGGCGCTGCGCAAGTGTTCCACGGATTCATAGGCGAGCGCGACGCCATTGCGTTCTGCCAGTGCGAAAATCAGTTCCGGCTCCAGCGATCCTTCGATATGGATATGCAGTTCGGCTTTGGGCATGCCGCGTACGATCGCGCGCAATTGCTCGTTCATCATGGGGTGTTTCCTTGTAGGGGGCGTAGAAAAAATGCTGGCGGTCGCGCGCGGCAGGCAAGAGCCGCAGCGTGACGCCATCAAACATGTGTGCAGTTTATCGCAAGATGGGCGACGCCACCGATGCGGGTCTGCGCACGGCCAGTCCGGCCGATGCCGGCGCACGTCGGCGCACGCTGCAGAATTGTCGTATGATGGTTCCATTGGTGCGCAAACACGCCGCAAAAACGACGTGAATTATTTGATTTATTTCATATAAATCAATTAGTTACAAACAAGTATTAAACATATTACGACATATGTTTTGACTTCCTGATCCTTTAGAGCAATAATTAATTTCATGGGGAAAAGGTAGCTGCAGCAAGCGCTGTCAACACATGAAAAAGACCGGCTGGCCACGTCAGCATACGGTATCAAGCGCCAGTTTTTTGGTCCGGGCAATCCGGACTGGGACAGACAGCCGGGCTTGAAAAAAACAATAAAAATCGATCAATCGGGCAAACAATATTGCAAGCGGCTAGCCGGAGCGGCATGCCGGGGGCGAGTGCCAGGCCGGCCGAGATGGTGACTGGCAAGTTAGTTTTACATTAAAGGACATTGAACATGACCATTTTTGACAACTACGCAGCACGCTACGAGCGCACCCGGGAAGAAGAGATGTCGCTCACCGAATACCTGGCCCTGTGCAAGAAGGACAAGCTGACCTATGCCAGCGCCCCTGAACGCATGCTGGCCGCCATCGGCGAGCCGCAGTTGATCGATACGCGCAACGACACGCGCCTGTCGCGCATCTTCGCCAACAAGGTCATCAAGATCTACCCTGCCTTCCGCGACTTCTACGGCACCGAGGAAGTGATCGAACAGGTGGTCTCGTATTTCCGCCATGCCGCCCAGGGACTGGAAGAGCGCAAGCAGATCCTGTACTTGCTGGGACCGGTCGGCGGCGGCAAATCGTCGATCGCCGAAAAGCTCAAGTCGCTGATGGAACATGTGCCCTTCTATTGCCTCAAAGGCTCGCCAGTCAACGAGTCGCCGCTGGGCCTGTTCAACGAGGAAGAGGACGGCACCATCCTCGAAGAGGACTACGGCATTCCGCGCCGCTACCTGCGCAATATCCCCAGCCCGTGGGCGGTGAAACGCCTGCATGAATTCAATGGCGACATCAACCAGTTCCGCGTCGTCAAGCGCTATCCCTCGGTACTGAAACAGATTGCCATCTCGAAAACGGAACCGGGCGACGAGAACAACCAGGATATTTCCTCGCTGGTCGGCAAGGTCGACATCCGCAAGCTGGAAGACTACGCGCAGGACGATCCGGACGCCTACAGCTATTCGGGCGGCCTGTGCCTGGCCAACCAGGGCCTGATGGAATTCGTCGAAATGTTCAAGGCGCCGATCAAGGTGCTGCACCCGCTGCTGACGGCCACCCAGGAAGGCAACTACAAGGGCACCGAGGGCTTTGGCGCGATTCCGTTCGATGGCATCATCCTGGCCCACTCGAACGAGTCGGAATGGAAAACCTTCAAAAACAACCGCAACAACGAAGCATTCCTCGACCGTATCTATATCGTCAAGGTGCCGTACTGCCTGCGCGTGTCCGATGAAATCAAGATCTACGACAAGCTGGTGGCCAATTCCTCGCTGGAAAAGGCGCCATGCGCGCCCGGCACCCTGCGCATGATGGCGCAGTTTGCCATCCTGTCGCGTTTGAAGGATCCCGAAAACTCCAGCATCTTTTCCAAGATGCTGGTGTACGACGGCGAGAACCTGAAGGACACCGACCCGAAAGCCAAGTCCATGCACGAGTACGTCGACTATGCGGGGGTCGACGAAGGCATGAACGGGCTGTCGACGCGCTTTGCCTTCAAGATCCTCTCGAAGGTCTTCAACTTCGACAATTCCGAAGTGGCCGCCAATCCGGTGCACCTGTTATATGTGCTGGAGCAGCAGGTCGAGCGCGAACAGTTCTCGTCCGAGCTCGAACAGCGCTACTTCTCCTACATTAAAGAACACCTGGCGCAGCGCTACGTGGAATTCATCGGCAAGGAAATCCAGACCGCCTACCTGGAAAGCTATTCCGAATACGGCCAGAACATTTTCGACCGCTATGTGACGTTTGCCGACTTCTGGATACAGGACCAGGAATACCGCGATCCGGACACGGGCGAGAGTTTCGACCGCGAATCGCTGAACAACGAGCTGGAAAAGATCGAGAAGCCGGCCGGCATCTCGAACCCCAAGGATTTCCGCAACGAGATCGTCAACTTCGGGCTGCGCGCGCGGGCCTCGAATGGCGGCAAGAATCCGGCCTGGACCAGCTACGAGAAATTCCGCACGGTCATCGAAAAGAAAATGTTCTCGAATACGGAAGACTTGCTGCCGGTGATATCCTTCAATGCCAAGGCCAGCGCCGACGATGCCAACAAGCACGCCGACTTCGTGGCCCGCATGGTGGAAAAGGGCTATACGGCCAAGCAGGTACGCCTGTTATGCGAGTGGTACTTGCGGGTACGCAAGTCATCCTAGCAGGCAGCGGGGCGCGCGCTGGCGACAGCCGGACGCGCAAGACAAGCTAAGGAGGCACCCTTTGACTTACCTCATCGACAGGCGCTTGCAGAGCAAGAACAAGTCCGCCGTCAACCGCGAGCGTTTCCTGCGGCGCTACAAGGGCCAGATCAAGGATGCCGTGGGGCGCGCCATCAAGGGGCGCTCGATCACGGATGTCGAGAATGGCGAAAAAGTCACCATCCCCGTCAAGGACGTGGGCGAGCCGGCATTTGGCCATGCCCATGGCGGCGTGTGGGAAGTCGTCAATCCCGGCAACAAGGAATACCTGAAGGGCGACCAGATCGCCCGGCCCAAGGGCGGCGGCGGCAGTGGCCGCGGCAAGGCCGGCAACAGCGAGGAAACTTCCGAAGACGATTTCATCTTCGAGCTGTCGCGCGAAGAATTCATGAATTTCTTCTTTGAAGACCTGGAATTGCCGCACATGGTGAAAACCCAGCTGACGGCCACCACGGAACTGAAGAACCAGCGCGCCGGCTACAACATGTCGGGCACGCCATCGAATATCCACGTGCTGCGCTCGCTGCGCGGCGCACTGGGCCGGCGCATTGCCGTCGGCGGCGGCTCGCGCAAGCAGCTGGCGCTGGCCGAAGAACAACTGGCCGAGCTGCTGCACCAGGGAGTCTCCGAGGAAGACGGCAACGTGATCGAGCTGCGCCGGCTGATCCACCACCTGCATACGCGCCTGCTGGCGATTCCCTTTATCGACCCGTTCGACCTGCGCTACAGCAACCGCATCAAGGTGCCCAAGCCGATGACGCAGGCGGTGATGTTCTGCATCATGGACGTGTCGGGATCCATGGACGAGACGCGCAAGGATACGGCCAAGCGCTTCTTTATCCTGCTGTATTTATTCCTCAAGCGCGCCTACGACAAGATCGACGTGGTATTTATCCGCCATCATACGGCCGCCTCGGAAGTCGACGAGCACGATTTCTTCAATTCGCGCGAGTCGGGCGGCACCGTGGTGTCGTCGGCCCTGAACCTGCTCAATACCATTATCGATGAGCGCTATGGCGCCGGCCAGTGGAACAGCTACGTGGCGCAGGCGTCCGACGGCGACAACTGGGACAACGATTCCGTGCTGTGCCGCCAGCTGCTGATCAATACCATCATGCCCAAGGTGCAGTACTACACCTACGTCGAAATCACCGACGGCCCGCAGCAGAACCTGTGGGAACAATATGCGGGCGTGCTCGACCATCACGCCCATTTCGCCATGCAAAAGATCGTCACGCCGGCCGATATCTATCCGGTGTTCCGCGAGCTGTTCAAGAAACAGGTGAAATGATGACTAGCGCCGCCACCCCGCATGCCGAACCGTTCGTGCGCCACCGCCATCCGAACGCGCTGCCGGAGCAGTCCGAATGGACGTTCGAGCTGATCGAGCAGATCCACGAAGAAATCCAGCGCGTCGCCAGACAGTTTGGCCTCGACACCTATCCGAACCAGCTCGAAGTCATCACGGCCGAGCAGATGATGGATGCGTATACCTCGGTCGGCATGCCGGTGTCGTACAACCACTGGTCGTTCGGCAAGCATTTCCTGTCGACCGAGAAAAGCTACAAGCGGGGACAGATGGGGCTGGCCTACGAGATCGTCATCAACTCGAATCCGTGCATCGCCTATTTAATGGAGGAAAACAGCCTGACCATGCAGTCGCTGGTGATCGCGCACGCGGCGTATGGCCATAATTCCTTCTTCAAGGGCAATTATTTGTTCCGCGCCTGGACCGATGCGGACGCCATCATCGACTATATGGTGTTTGCCAAGAATTACATCGCCGAATGCGAACAGCGCCATGGCGTGGACGCCGTGGAATTGCTGCTCGATTCCTGCCATGCGATCCAGAACTATGGCGTGGACCGCTACAAGCGCCCGGCCAAGCTGTCGCTGGCCAAGGAATATGCGCGCCAGAAGGAGCGCGAGCAATACGTGCAGTCGCAGATCAACCAGCTGTGGCGCACCCTGCCGCGCCGCGACGAGGACGACGAAGAGGACGAGCAGCGCAAGGCCGCGCCGCGCTTTCCGCCCGAACCCGAAGAAAACCTGCTGTACTTTATCGAGAAATATGCGCCGCTGCTGGAACCGTGGCAGCGCGAGATGGTGCGCATCGTGCGCAAGATTTCGCAGTATTTCTATCCGCAGCGCCAGACCCAGGTCATGAACGAAGGCTGGGCCACCTTCTGGCACTACACCATCCTGAACCAGCTGTATGACGAAGGCGTGGTCGGCGACGGCTTCATGATGGAGTTCCTGAAAAGCCATACCAATGTGGTGTACCAGCCGCCCATCGACAGCCCGTATTACAGCGGCATCAATCCGTATGCGCTGGGCTTTGCCATGATGAGCGACATCCGCCGCATCTGCGAACACCCGACCGACGAAGACCGCGCCTGGTTCCCCGACCTGGCCGGCAGCGACTGGCGCAAGAGCCTGGACTTTGCGATGCGCAATTTCAAGGATGAAAGTTTTATCGCCCAATACCTGTCGCCGCGCCTGATCCGCGAGTTTCACTTCTTTGCCGTGCTTGACGACGACAAGAATGAAAAGCTGGCGATTTCCGCCATCCACGACGAGGCCGGCTACCGCTATGTGCGCCAACAACTGGCGGAACAATACAACCTGGGCAACCGCGAGCCGAATATCCAGGTCTGGTCCGTCAACACGCGCGACGACCGCGCACTGACCCTGCGCCACACGCAGTTTTTGCGCCGGCCGCTGAACCAGCAGGCCACCGAAGTGCTGAAACATGTGGCGCGCCTGTGGGGTTTCGACGTGCATCTCGACACAGTCGATCCGCAGGGCATGGTGCTGGGTACCCTGAATTGCCGGCGTGAAAAACGCAATCGCCGCGACGATCCGGGCATGCGCCCGTAATGTGATCAAGGTAGAAATATAAGCGGACACGATGCCCACATCACAATTCCGTATGGCCTGGCGGCCGCGAAAAACGTCTTTTTCAGCGTGATTTTTGGCCTGTCCGGGCCGCTTGCGCACCCGAATGGTGCACCAATAAGGTAAAGTGGTCTGGTTCAGGAGGGAAAAGTTCCCTTTAAGAAATAATTTGATCCAAATTTAGCTGTTTCCATCTTCAATTACGCAAAATATAATTCTGCCATATCAGGACATCGGAGAACTTAGCCGTGGTACGCCGAAACGGCTGTAGAAAACCGATAAGACCGCCTTTTTTTATGTCCGAAAGCGTGCAAAGATGGCATAAGCAAGTACGTTTTCAGGGCGCAAAAGCGCCGAAAATTTAACCGGTTTTAGGCGTTAAAAATCTGTGTAAAATAAAGAATTCGTATGTATAATTCGGCGACGTCCCGGATACGGCTGGAGCTTTGTGTCGTCATTTTGGGGTTCAGTTGCAAGACAAGAGATGGTATTTGGAGAAAGCAGGCATGAATTTTTCGAACGAGAAAAGTCCCAAGAACTACACAGGCATAACGGTCGTTGTCCTGCTGCACGTTCTCGCGGCTTACGGGATTGCGACGGGCTTGGGCAAGCGGTTGGTCACCAAAATGATGGACCCGGTTGAAACCAAGATTATCGAGGAAGTCAAACCGCCTCCACCGAAGGATCTTCCACCGCCACCGCCGCCGCCAGAAATGAAAGCGCCACCGCCGCCATTCATTCCGCCAGTCGAGGTGAACGTGCAGCAGCCGCCGCCGCCACAGAACGTGATTGCCAACACCACCCAGGTGAAGCCAGCCACCAATGTGCTGGCACCGCCAGCGCCGCCTGCACAGCCTGCACCAGCCGCTCCTCCTGGACCAGCAAAATCGGTGCGCACCGCAGCGGTGGTTGACTTCAGCGTCTGCGAAAAACCGCAGTATCCGAAGTCGTCGCAGCGTAATGAGGAAACCGGTGTCGTGACACTGTCGTTCCTGATTGGCGTCGATGGCAAGGTCGCGGATTCGAAGATCGTGAAGTCGAGCGGCTTCCGCGATCTGGATAAAGCTGCGGTCACGGGCATCAGCCGCTGTACGTTCAAGCCGGCAACGGTCGACGGCAAGCCGGAGCAAGGCTGGCAGCAAATGCAATACGTTTGGTCGCTGGATTAAAACCCGAGGCAGTTACCCACTGTCTCACACCATGATTTCGTTGTCGTCACGTTCAGCGATCTGTTATTTTTAATTTTGGAGGAAGCATGTTTAAGAATACCCGTTTGTCCGCATTTTTTGCCGCGGTTCTGTTGTCCGTTACCGCTACTACCGCCCTGGTAGCAGCACCAGCATTTGCGGACGCGCCAGCACCGGCAGCCACGGCTCCAGCGGCAGACGCTGCAGCAGCACCAGCAGCACCAGCTGCTGACGCAGCAGCTCCAGCAGCAGACGCAGCCGCTCCAGCCGCTGACGCAGCAGCTCCAGCCAAAACCGAAGAAGTCCACAACCCGTTCGGCCTGTCCGCAGTCTGGGACGGCGGCTTTGTGCCACGCGCCACGCTGATCATCCTGGCCATCATGTCGATCGGCAGCTGGTACATCATCATCACGAAACTGCTGGATCAGATGAAGATCTTCAAGCAAGCCAAGGAAACCGCTGCCAAATTCTGGAAAGCGCCTTCGATCGCTGCCGGTTCGGCAACCCTGGTTGAAGGTTCGCCATTCCGTTTCATCGCTGAATCGGGCACCAAGGCTACCGCTCACCATGACGGCGCCCTGCTGGAACAAATCGATCTGTCGACCTGGGTGACGATGTCGATCCAGCGCGCTTCGGACAAAGTCCAGTCGCGTCTGCAAGATGGCCTGTCGTTCCTGGCAACCGTTGGTTCGACCGCACCGTTTATCGGTCTGTTCGGTACCGTTTGGGGTATCTACGGCGCGCTGACCGCCATCGGCATGACCGGTAACGCATCGATCGACAAAGTTGCAGGTCCAGTTGGTGAAGCACTGATCATGACCGCGTTTGGTCTGCTGGTCGCTGTTCCTGCTGTTCTGGGTTACAACTGGTTGGTTCGTCGTAACAAAACCGCTATGGAAGACATCCGCTCGTTCAGCGCCGACGTACACTCGGTTCTGGTTTCCGGCGTAATGTCCACCAGCGAAGCTGGCCGTGCTGCCGGCGCTAAAAAGATCGGATAAGAATCATGTCGATGTCCGTCGGCTCCGACAGCGGAGATGAAGATCAAGTAATGTCAGAAATCAACACGACGCCGCTCGTCGACATCATGTTGGTTTTGCTGATCATTTTCTTGATCACCAGTCCGGTTGTCCTCAAGCTGCAGAAAATCGATCTGCCGATTGAAGCCAACCAAGCCCTTCAAACCAAGCCGCAAAACGTTAACATCGTGGTTAACAAGGACGGCGAGATTTACCTGGGCCAGACCAGACTGCGAGACACGAACGAACTGTTCGATTATCTTAAAGTTGAAGCAGTGAAAGTACCACAGCCGGAAGTACACGTTCGTGGCGATCAGGAAGCACGCTACGAATCGATCGGCCGAGTGATCTTCACGACCCAACGTGCCGGGATTCAGAAGGTCGGCTTCATCACCGAACCACCTGACAAGAGCTGATAGCAACTGACGGCGGCGCCCTGGCAACGGGGCGCCCCGGTCAGGAGCTTGCCGGGCGGCAGTTTCGCCCGGTGCTTCGTTGGACTTCTTAAAGGAAACACTATGAGTATGAATGTCGGTTCGGGCAGCGCAGCAGGCGCGGATCCGGAACCAATGATGGAACTGAACATGACGCCCCTCATCGATGTGATGCTGGTGCTGATTATCATGTTGATCATCACGATTCCAAAACAAAACCACTCGGTGAACCTGAACATGCCGGTCGGCACCCCGCCGCCACCGACTACGGAACCAGTGGTCGTCACGATCGATGTCGATTTTGACGGTACCATCTTGTGGGACAACCAGGTCGTTCCTGACCGTGCCTCGCTGGAAGCGAAGTTGAACAACGTTGCTGCGCAAGCAGACCAGCCGGAAGTGCATCTGCGTCCGAACAAGCTGGTGGAATACAAGGTCGTCGCCGGTGTCATGGCTTCGGCACAACGTCTGGGCGTGACCAAAATCGGTCTGGTCGGCAACGAGCAATTCCAGTAAGCTGTAGTATCAGGTTCTCTTTACATCCGAATAGGCAGGCCATCCTGCCTATTCGCTTTTTACTGAAAGACTTTCTCATGTCCAAGTTTCGTCTCGCTCATCTCGGCCTCGTCATGGCCGCTATCGGTTTTACCGCAGCAACTCCCGTAATTGGCCTGGGCTCGCTGGCATATGCCGCCGACACCGTGCGCGCCGAAGTCGGCAAGCCACTGCAAGAAGCGCAACGACTCACGAGCAGCGGCAAGAACAAGGAAGCGTTGGCCAAGCTGCGCGAAGCTGACAACGTTAGCGGCAAGACCGCCTTTGAAAGCTACCAGATCGAACGCGTGCGCGCCTCGGCCGCCGCCGGCGCCGGCGATAACGGCACCGCCATCAAGGCTTTCGAAGCCGTCATCAACTCCGGCCGCCTGAGCGCCGCCGAAGCACCGAAATTCACGCAAGGCCTGGCCGGCATGTACTACCGCGCCAAGGACTGGCCAAACGCCATCACCTGGTTCAAGCGCTCGCTGAAAGACCGCGAAGATCCACAGACACGCGAATACCTGATCCAGGCCTACTATTCGAGCGGCAACTACGCCGAAGCGGCCAAAGAGCTGCAAGCCAAGGGCGGCAACTCGGAAGGCAGCCTGCAGATGCTGGCCAATATCCAGTTGAAACAGGGTGACAAGGCCGGCTACGTGTCGACCCTGGAAAAGCTGGCGACCAGCTATCCGAAGGCCAGCTACTGGGCCGACCTGCTGAACCGCGTATCGGGCAAGCCTGGCTTCTCGCAACGCCTGGGCCTGGACGTGCAGCGCCTGCGCCTGGCCAACGGCCTGTTTACCAAGCCGTCCGAATACATGGAAATCAGCCAGCTGGCATTGCAGGCTGGCAATCCGGGTGAAGCGCTGAGCATCATCGACCAGGGCTACAAAAAAGGCGTGCTGGGCACCGGCGCCGATGCCGCCCGTCACCAGCGCCTGAAAGACCTGGCCCTGAAAACCCAGGCCGACCTGAAAGCCAATGCCGCCAAGTCGGAAGCGGAATACGTCAAGAACAAGGACGCCGACAGCCTGAGCAAGCTGGGCTTTGCCCTGGTCTACGACGGCCAGGCTGACAAGGGCCTGGGCCTGATGAACGACGCCATCAAGATGGGCACCGCCAAGTATCCGGAAGAAGCCAAGCTGCACCTGGGCATCGCTTACATCCACGCCGGCAAGAAATCCAATGCCAACACCGCATTGAAAGCCGTCAAGGGTACCGATGGCGCGGCCGATCTGGCCCGTTACTGGACCCTCATGAACAAGTAATTGACATCGAACCCAACCTACTGCGCGTCGCGCTTTGCGGCCTGTGATGCTCACCGTACTCCAGTACGGTTGCGCTTCTCGGCCACAAATCACTGCCGCTCGCTACGGTTGACTTCGATGTTGATGCTGTACTTGAATATTCAGTAAAGAAAAAAGCGTTGCCGGCACTCGTGCCTGCAACGCTTTTTTCCATTTCAGCAGGGAAATTACCCCTGTGCCCGCCCTGCCGGGTGTGCATCCCTGAAACAGTCCGTATAATCCCCCTTTTGGCACAGTTTTCATCCCATTCCCATGAAGGTATTTCGCGGACTTCCCAATGCCCAGGCGCGCGCGCCATGTGCGCTGACCATCGGCAATTTTGACGGTGTCCATATCGGCCATCAGGCCCTGCTGGCGCGCGTGCGCGAGGCGGCAACCGAACTCGGCATCGAAGCGGCAGTGATGACGTTCGAGCCGCACCCGCGCGAATTCTTTGCCCAGCGCGCGGGCGACCTGTCGAAAGCGCCGCAGCGCATCGCCAACCTGCGCGACAAGCTGCAGTCGCTGGAAGACGCCGGCATCGACCGCGTCATCGTCGAGCATTTCAGCACCCAGTTCGCTTCCCTGAGCCCGCAGGAATTCACGCAGCAGGTGCTGGTCGACGGCCTGCACGTCAAATGGCTGATGGTTGGCGACGACTTCTGCTATGGCGCGCGGCGCGCCGGCGACGTGGCCATGCTGCAGCAAGCGGGCCGCGAGCACGGTTTTCATGTGGAAACCCTGCCCACTGTCATGAACGGCAGCACGCGCATTTCCTCGTCGGCCGTGCGCCTGGCGCTGGCCGATGGCAACTTCCCGCTGGCGCAGCAACTGCTGGGCCATCCGTATGCGATCTCCGGCCATGTGATCCACGGCCAGAAGCTGGGCCGCACGCTGGGTTTTCCCACCCTGAATCTGCGCGTGGCGCACCGCCCTGCCCTGTCCGGCATCTTTATCGTGCAGGTACACGGCCTGGCGCCCCAGCCATTGCCGGCGGTGGCCAGCCTGGGCGTGCGCCCGACGGTAGACGACAGCGGCCGCGTGCTGCTCGAAGTGCACCTGTTCGACTTTGCCCAGTCCTGCTACGGCAAGCTGGTGCGCGTGGAATTTTTGGAAAAGCTGCGCGACGAAGAGAAATACGATGATCTGGCTACCCTGACAGCCGCCATTGAGCGCGACTCGAACCAGGCGCGCGCGTACTTCACGCAGCGCCGTAGCGCGATTACCGCCACCGATCGAATTTGATCCTGGCCAACTCCTGCGCGCGGCGGGTTGTCCCGCCACAGTAACTCACACCATCCAGTAAAGAAGACTATGTCCGATCAAAACAAGCCAGCAGCACCGAAACAGAACAAGAAACCCGTCAGCAAATACCCGGTCAACATGACCGAAACCCCGTTCCCGATGCGCGGCGACATGGCCAAGCGCGAACCGCAATGGGTACAGCAGTGGCAGGACAAGAAAATCTACGAGCGCGTGCGCAAAGCCGCCGCCGGCCGTCCGAAATTCATCCTGCATGACGGCCCGCCCTACGCGAATGGCGACATTCACCTGGGCCACGCCGTCAACAAGATCCTGAAAGACATGGTCGTCAAGTCGCGCTCGCTGGCCGGCTTCGATGCGCCCTACGTGCCGGGCTGGGACTGCCACGGCATGCCGATCGAGATCCAGATCGAAAAACTGTACGGCAAGAACCTGCCGACCGCCGAAGTGCTGGAAAAGGCGCGCGCCTACGCCACCGTGCAGGTC
>NZ_DAMAGB010000059.1:0-30189 GCF_031995485.1 Janthinobacterium sp. | reverse complement strand
AACGCCAGAAGAAAGATTTTATCCGCCTGGGCGTGCTCGGCGAATGGGACAACCCCTACCTGACGATGGCGCACGGCAATGAAGCCGACGAACTGCGCGCGCTGGGCAAGCTGCTGGAAAAAGGCTACGTCTACCGCGGCCTGAAACCGGTCAACTGGTGCTTCGACTGCCAGTCGGCGCTGGCCGAGGCGGAAGTGGAATACGCGGAAAAACGCGATCCAGCGATCGACGTCGGCTTCAAATTCGCCGAGCCGGAAAAACTGGCGGCCGCTTTCGGCCTGCCAGCGCTGCCGACCAATGACGGCTACATCGTCATCTGGACCACCACGCCGTGGACCATCCCGTCGAACCAGGCGCTGAACGTCAATCCGGAAGTCAAGTACGCGCTGGTGCAGGTCGAGCGCGACGGCCAGCCGCAGCTGCTGATCCTGGCGCAGGACCTGGTCGTCTCCAGCCTGGCCCGTTTCAAGCTGGAAGGCACGACGATCGCCACCGCAGACGGCGCGGCCCTGGCCGGCATCAGCTTCCGCCATCCGCTGCATGCCAGCGACGCATTCTATGACCGCCTGTCGCCGCTGTACCTGGCCGACTACGTGACCACCGAAAGCGGCACCGGCGTGGTGCACTCGGCGCCCGCCTACGGCCTGGACGACTTTATCTCGTGCAAGGCGCACGGCATGAAGGACGACGACATCATCAAGCCGGTGATGGGCGACGGCAAGTTCGCTTCGACCCTGCCGCTGTTCGGCGGCATGACCATCTGGGAAGCGTCGAAACCGATCTGCAACGCGCTGCGCGAAGCCGGCGCGCTGTTCGAAGTCAAGATGTTCGACCACAGCTACATGCACTGCTGGCGCCATAAAACGCCGATCATCTACCGCGCCACCTCGCAGTGGTTTGCCGGCATGGATGTGACGCCGAAGGACGGCGGCGCCACCCTGCGCGAAACGGCATTGAAAGGCATCGCCGGCACCGAGTTCTTCCCGGACTGGGGCCAGGCGCGCCTGCACGGCATGATCGCCAACCGTCCCGACTGGACCCTGTCGCGCCAGCGCCAGTGGGGCGTGCCGATGGCCTTTATCGTGCACAAGGAAACCGGCGACCTGCATCCGCGCACGCCGGAACTGCTGGAGCAAGTGGCGAAACTGATCGAAAAAGACGGCATCGAAGCCTGGCAGGCGCTGGACCTGGCCGACCTGATCGGCGACGAAGCGGCCATCTATGCCAAGAACAAGGACACGCTGGACGTCTGGTTCGACTCCGGCGCCACCCACCAGACGGTGCTGGGCGGCCCGCAAGCGCATGGCTCGCACTCGACGCAATTGCAGTTCCCGGCCGACCTGTACCTGGAAGGCTCGGACCAGCATCGCGGCTGGTTCCACTCGTCGCTGCTGGTGTCGTCGATGCTGAACGGCCGTCCACCTTACAAGGCCTTGCTGACGCACGGCTTTACGGTCGATGGCGAAGGCAAGAAAATGTCCAAGTCGCTGGGCAATACGCTGGCGCCGCAAAAGATCTCGGACAGCCTGGGCGCCGACATCCTGCGCCTGTGGATCGCCTCGACCGATTACACGGGCGAGCTGTCGATCTCCGACGAGATCCTGAAACGCGTGACCGAATCGTACCGCCGCATCCGCAATACCTTGCGCTTCCTGCTGGCGAACACCTCGGACTTCAACCCGGCCGTTGATGCGGTGCCGGTGGCCGAGCTGTTCGAAATCGACCGCTATGCGATCGCCAACATGGCCTCCTTGCAGCAGCAGATCGAGAACAACTATGCGCGCTACGAGTTCCATCCGGTGGTGTCCAAGCTGCAGACCTACTGCTCGGAAGACCTGGGCGGCTTCTACCTGGATATCCTGAAGGATCGCCTGTACACCACCGGCTTGAGCTCGCACGCGCGCCGCTCGGCGCAGACGGCGCTGTGGCATATCACGCAAAGCCTGCTGCGCCTGATGGCCCCGGCCCTGTCATTTACGGCCGAAGAAGCGTGGGCCGTGTTCGCGGGACCCGAAGCGTATGCCGCCAGCGATGAAACCATCTTCACGCAAACCTGGTGGCAGCTGCCGGAGGTGCCAGACGCCGCCACCCTGCTGGAAAAATACACGGCCCTGCGCGCCGTGCGCACGGACGTGACGAAACAGCTGGAAGACCTGCGTACTTCGGGTGCCATCGGCTCGTCGTTACAGGCCGAGCTGACCATCAAGGCCGCGCCGATGAAGTACAAGCTCTTGAGCACCCTGGGCGATGACCTGAAATTCGTCTTCATCACCTCGCAGGCCACCGTGGCCGAAGTGGCTGACGAAGCCGGCGAAGAGGTGGTCGTCACGGCGTCAAGCGCGCCGAAATGCGAGCGCTGCTGGCACTACCGCGCCGACGTGGGCACGGATGCCGAGCATCCGACGCTGTGCGGACGTTGCGTCAGCAACTTGTTCGGTGCAGGCGAAAAGCGCCGTTTCGCCTAAACTGTCACAGCGAAACGCAGCGGAACGCCGCGCGCATTCCGCTCCCGACCGCCGCCGCCTGGCTTGCATGCCAGGCAGCGGCGGCTTTACCTCTTCCTGAAAAAATATGGCCACTAAAAACCGCGTTGTGTCGAAACCGAAATCGTCGTCGTCATCGTCCCTGGTTCCCTGGCTGGGCATCGCCGCCATCGTCATCCTGTTTGACCAGATCAGCAAGATCACCGTGCTGCGCACGTTCCAATATGCCGAGGAAAAGGTCATTACCTCGTTTTTCAACCTGGTGCTCGCGTTTAACAAGGGCGCCGCGTTCAGCTTCCTGTCCGACCAGGGCGGCTGGCAGCGCTATTTTTTTACGGCGATCGCGCTGGGCGCGGCCGGCTTTATCCTTTACCTCTTGAAAAAGCACGCCGGCCAGCGCATGTTCTGCTGGGCCCTGGCGCTGATCCTCGGCGGCGCGCTCGGCAATGCCATCGACCGGCTGGTGTACGGCCACGTGGTCGACTTCCTCGACTTCCACTGGAAAAGCTGGGGCCACTTCCCCGCCTTTAATATCGCCGACACCGCCATCTGCATCGGCGCGGCCCTGTTCATCATCGATGAACTGCGCCGGGTCAATAAATAATACGGAGGTTGGTCATGGAATTGTCGGGCAAAAAAATCGTCCTGGGCCTGTCGGGCGGCGTCGCCTGCTACAAGGCGGCGGAACTGTGCCGCGGGCTGACCCGCGCCGGCGCCTCGGTGCAGGTGGTGATGACCGATGCGGCCAGCCATTTCATCACGGCCGTGACGATGCAGGCGCTGTCCGGCCACCCCGTCCACAGCAGCCAGTGGGATGCGCGCATCGCCAACAATATGGCGCATATCGACCTGACGCGCGGCGCCGATGCGATCCTGATCGCGCCCTGCTCGGCCGACTTCCTGCGCAAACTCGCGCACGGCGTGTGCGACGATTTGCTGTCTACCCTGTGCCTGGCGCGCCCGGCGCATCTGCCGCTGCTGGTGGCGCCGGCCATGAACGTGGAGATGTGGCAGAACCCGGCCACGCAGCGCAATGTGCAGCAGCTGCGCGAAGACGGCATTGTGTTCTTTGGTCCAGCCGCCGGCGAACAGGCCTGCGGCGAGGTGGGACTGGGCCGCATGCTGGAACCCGAGCAGCTGCTGGCGGAACTGGTCGCCGCCTTCCAGCCCAAGGTCCTGGCGGGCAGGCGCGTGCTGGTCACGGCCGGTCCCACCTTTGAAGCGATCGACCCGGTGCGCGGCATTACCAATCTGTCTTCCGGCAAGATGGGCTATGCGGTGGCGCGTGCCGCACGCGAAGCGGGCGCCGAAGTGCTGCTGATCTCCGGCCCGACCGCGCTCGATGCGCCGTTCGGCGTGCGCCGCATCGACGTGCAAAGCGCGCAGCAGATGCATGACGCGGTGCTCCATCACCTCGACGGCCAGCATGTGTTTATCGCCGTGGCAGCGGTGGCCGACTGGCGCGTGGTCAATGCCAGCGACCAGAAAATGAAAAAGCAGGCCGACGGCTCGGTGCCGGAACTGCAGTTCGCGCAGAATCCCGACATTCTCGCCACCGTGGCGGCCCGCACCAACCTGGCCGGCTTCCCCTATTGCGTGGGCTTTGCCGCCGAATCGGAAAACCTGGTGGAATTCGGCTCGTCGAAACGCGAAAAGAAGGGTATTCCCCTGCTGGTCGGCAATATCGGCCACAACACGTTCGGCCAGGACGACAACACCATCATCCTGTTCGACGAAGACGGCCACACCGTGCTGCCGCGCGCCTCCAAGCTGGAACTGGCGCGCCAGCTGATTTCCGAAATTTCCAAGCGCATCGCCAGGATTTCGCTGCTCAAGTAACCCTTACCAAAGTTTTAGCTTCAATGAAAAATATCGACATCAAGATCCTCGACGCCCGCATGAAAGACCAGCTGCCGGCCTACGCCACTCCGGGCAGCGCCGGCTTGGACCTGCGCGCCTGCATCGACGCGCCCATCACCATCGAACCTGGCCAGACCGTGCTGATCCCGACCGGCCTGGCAATTTACCTGGCCGACCCGGGCTATGCGGCGATGATCCTGCCGCGCAGCGGCATGGGCCACAAGAACGGCATCGTGCTGGGGAATCTGGTAGGCTTGATCGACTCCGATTACCAGGGCCAGCTGATGGTCTCGACCTGGAACCGGGGACAACACGCATTCACGCTCAACCCCATGGAACGGCTGGCACAACTGATTATCGTGCCGGTGCTGCAAGTGGGCTTTAACGTTGTCGAGGAATTCGGCGACAGCGAACGCGGTGCTGGCGGTTTCGGCAGCACCGGCAAACATTAAGGATCATTATTTATGCCAGGTCTCCGCCAAATCGCCCCAGCCCAAAACCCGCTGCGCCATCTGGCTTTGCCACTTGCAGTGGCTTGCGTTGCCATGCTTGCCGGCTGTACCACGCCCGGCAGCACGGTCAGCGGCCCGTTCAACGTGGTGCCCGCGCCCGACAATGCGCCTGCCTACACGGCGCAGCAAAAGGCGGCGCAGGACAACCTGGTAAAGATGGTGGCCTTGCAGGACCGCCTGTCGAAAGTGTCGGCGCCCCTGCTGATCAACAACGCCGACCTGTGCAAGACCTACGCGCGCAACCTGCTGGGCTTTACGGCCCAGAACAAGTATTCCTACCCCGGCGTGTATGCCGATGCGGCGCAGGCAGCGCTGGGCTACGGCGAACAGATGCAGGTGTCCGGCGTGCTGCCGGGCAGTGGCGCCGCGCGCGCCGGCCTGCGCAAGGGCGACGGCCTGCTGGCCGCCGAAGGCAAGCCGCTGCCGGCCGGCCCGAATGCGGAAGGTCCGTTTGGCGCCATCGTCGGCCCGCTGGCGTCGAAAAGCGCCAGCATCAGCATGACGATCGCGCGCGAAGGCCAGCCGCAAGACCTGAAAATTCCCGTCACGCGCGCCTGCGCCTTCCGCGTCGCGCTGGGCAATGCGGACAATATCAATGCCTATTCGGATGGCGCGCGCATCATGGTCACGCGCGGCATGGTGAATGCGGCGCAAAACGATGAAGGCATCGCCTTCGTGATCGCGCGCGAAATGGCGCACAACATCCTCGACCACGCGCGCGCGCAGCGCAGCAGCGGCACGGCGGGCAGCATCATCGACAGCCTGGGCGCGGTGCAGCCGGACGTGTCGATGCTGACAGGCGCCGCCGGCATTCGCGCCATGCCGCAGGACCTGGACGCGCAGGCTGACACGCTGGCGATCTACCTGCTGGCGCGCGCCGGCTACGATATCGGCAACGCCGCCAGCTTCTGGCAGCGCCTGTCCGCACAAGTGCCAGCCAGCACCGCCAACGGCTACACGGCGCTGCACCCTGGCACCAACGCGCGCATCGCCGCCATCAACCGGGCAGTGATCGATGTACGTGCCAAGCAATCGGCCAAGAAGCCGATTCGTCCCTGAGGTAAATCAGGAGCCCGGGAATGGGGGGAAGACGCCTCCCATGACCCAGGTAATAATGCCGATCAAGATCACTGCCAGGAATACGCCAACCAGCAGTTTGCTGACGGTAGGCATGCCTTCATCTTGCGATTGGTGTTCTTTGATTATCATGGGAACTCTCCGCAGGCTGTGGGATAGCGAGTGACCAGTATAGCCACAATTTTCGATTGCACGCCGCACGCATGCGGCATTTTTATCATCCTACTGACGGCACACCATGGACAGCATCGACCTCGAAGTACTGAAAACCTGCGCCGCCTGGATCGCCGCCGGCCGCCGCTGCGAACTGGTCACCGTCATCAAGACCTGGGGTTCCAGCCCCCGTCCGGTGGGCGCCACGCTGGCCATCTGCGACGATGGCACGGTGGTGGGATCGGTGTCGGGCGGCTGCATCGAAGATGACCTGATCGAACATGTGCGCACGCACGGCATCCTGCGCGCGCTGCCGGAAGTTGTCAGCTACGGCATCAGCGCCGACGAGGCGCACCGCTTCGGCCTGCCCTGCGGCGGCACCATCGAACTGGCGATCGAGCCGCTGCATGCCGGCAGCGGCGTGGCCGAACTGCTGGCCCGCCTGGAGCGCCATGAACTGATCGAACGGCGCCTCGATCTGAAGAACGGCGCCGTCAGCCTGCATGCGGCCGCGCCGGGCGCGGTGCTGGTGCTGGACGACGATCTGCTGACCACCCAGCACGGGCCGCGCTGGCGCCTGCTGATCATCGGCGCGAGCCAGCTGTCGCGCTTCGTGGCGCAGATCGCCACGGCCATGGATTACCACGTGATCGTGTGCGACCCGCGCGAAGACTACCGCGGCGGCTGGAACGTGCCGGGCGTGCCGCTGTCGCAGGCGATGCCGGACGACCTGGTGCTGGAACTGCAGCTGGACAGCCGCAGCGCCGTGCTGGCCCTGACGCACGACCCCAAGCTGGACGACCTGGCGCTGATGGAAGCCCTGAAGTCGCCGGCGTTCTATGTCGGCGCCATCGGCTCGCGCGCCAATAACGCCAAACGGCGCGAGCGGCTGTTGCAGTTCGACGTCACGACAGAACAGCTGGCGCGCCTGCACGGTCCGGTCGGCCTGTATATCGGCAGCAAGACTCCGGCCGAAATCGCCATTTCCATCCTGGCCGAACTGACGGCCGTGAAAAACGGCGTGCCGGACCGCCTGCAGATCCAGCACGCGGCCGCCCTGGCGGCATGAACGCGCTGCACTGGACCCTGCCGCTGCCGCCCGGCTACCGGCGCGGCGACGTGCTGGCCTTCCATGGCCGCGATGCCGAAGGGGTGGCCGAGCAGGTCACGCCCGATGGCCTGCGCAAAGGCATCCTGCATGACGGCGTGCCGGTGCTGCTGACAGTGGCGTTCACCGAGCTGCAGGCGACCTGCCGCGCCGAGATCGACGGTCATGTCACCGACGGCATGACCGAGGCGCTGCACGGCGTGCTGCTCAATATCCTCGGCATGCGCATCGCGCCTGAACCGTTTGCACAGCTGGTCGCCGCCGATCCGCTGATGGGCCCCCTGGCGCGCGCCAACGGCAGCTTGCGCATCGTGCAGTCGGCCACGCCGTTCGAGGCGCTGACCTGGGCGATTATCGGCCAGCAGATCAATCTGTCGTTTGCCATTGCGCTGCGCCGCACTTTTATCCTGCAGGCAGGGCGCCAGCACAGCAGCGGCCTGTGGTGCTACCCGGAGCCGCGCGACGTGGCGCGCCTGGAACTGGAAGCGCTGACAGGCCGCAAGTTCTCGCGCGCCAAGGCCGAGACGCTGTTGCGCCTGGCCAGGCTGATACACGACGGTGAACTGTCGCTGGAGCTGCCCGCATCGGGCGACGTGACAGTTGTATCGCAGGCGCTGCTGGCCGTGAAAGGCATCGGCCCCTGGACCGTCAACTATGCGCTGCTGCGCGGCTACGGCTACGCCGACTGTTCCTTGCATGGCGACGTGGCGATCCGCGCCGCGCTGCAAAAGCTGCTCAAGGAAGACAGCAAGCCGGACATGGCGCGCACGGAACAGTGGCTGCGCCAGTACGCGCCGCATCGCACCATGGCCGCTGCCCATTTGTGGGCCAGCCTGCAGGCGCCCGCCAGCGATGGATAGACTGGACGCAATGGCCGTGTTCCTGGCGGTGGTGGACGCCGGCAGCCTGTCGGCCGCCGCGCGCCAGCTGGGCATGCCGCTGGCCACCGTCAGCCGCAAGGTGGCGGCGCTGGAAGCGCACCTCAACACGCGCCTGCTGCACCGCACGACGCGCCAGCTGGCATTGACCGAAACCGGCAGCGCCTATGTGGCCGCCTGCCGGCGCATCCTCGGCGAGATCGGCGAAGCGGAACGCACGGCCAGCGGCGAATACGCCATGCCGAAAGGTGAACTGACGGTCACCGCGCCGATGATGTTCGGGCGCCTGCATATCGTGCCGGTGGTGGCCGAGTTCCTGGCCCGCTATCCGGAGATCGAAATCAACCTGGTGCTGACCGACCGCGTCATGCACCTGATGGACGAACATGTCGACCTGGCGGTGCGCATCGGTGAACTGCCCGACAGCAGCCTGATGGCGACGAATGTGGGCAAGGTGCGGCGCGTGGTCTGCGCCAGCCCCGGCTACCTGGCCAGGCATGGCGCGCCAGCCACGCCGGCCGACCTGGCCGCGCATGACTGCATCAGCTTCGAGGTGATGGAGTCGCGCCGCGCCTGGGTATTCGGCACGGCCAGGCCGGCGCAGGCCGTGCCCGTGCACTCCAGGCTGGCCGTCAATACGGTCGATGCGGCGATCGCCGCTGCCAGCCTGGGCGTGGGCCTGGTCAGGGTGATGTCCTACCAGGTGATGGACGCCTTGCGCGACGACACGCTGCGCATCGTGCTCGAACCGTTCGAGGCCAGCCCCCTGCCCGTCAGCCTGCTCCACAAGGGCCAGGCGCCGCTGCCGCTGAAATTGCGCGCGTTTCTCGATTTCGCCGCGCCACGGCTGCGCGGGCGGCAGTTCAGCATCGACTGAATCTCGGCCAGGCGCGCGACCAGGCCGCTGGGGGGTGCCCTGCAGCACTTGGTTGCCGGTGCTACCATCTCGTCCTGATGAGCTAATCCCCATGACGGATGGCCGCCACGTTTTTCCGTACTCCCCCACCTCCGAGGAAACAATGACTACCCTGACCATCAATGGCAAGCGGCACGATATCGCCCTGCCCGAAGACACGCCGCTGCTGTGGACCCTGCGCGACGAACTGGGCATGACCGGCACCAAGTTCGGCTGCGGCATGGCCCTGTGCGGCGCCTGCACCGTGCACCTTGACGGCGAGGCGATCCGCTCGTGCGTGACGCCGATCTCGGCCGCCGCCGGCAAGCAGATCACCACCATCGAAGCAGTCGGCGAAGACAAGGTCGGGCTGGCCCTGCAACAGGCGTGGCAGGACCACGGCGTGCCGCAGTGCGGCTACTGCCAGGCCGGCCAGATCATGTCGGCCACCGCCCTGCTGCACCAGACACCGAAACCGAACGACCAGCAGATCCGCGAAGCGATGAGCGGCAATATCTGCCGCTGTGGCACCTATACGCGCATCCACGCCGCCATCAAGCAGGCCGCCGGCTTGACCGCCAAGGGAGCGTCCAAATGAACGCGCCTGACAAAATGATCGCCTCGGCCTCGCGCCGCAACTGGCTCAAGGCCGCCGGCACCATCGCTGGCCTGACATTGGTCGCCGGGCCCTCCGGCCTGGTGATGGCGGCCGACGCCGTCAAATATGGCGGCGAGAACATGGCCGGCGGCGTGGTCGACGACGCGCTGGTATTTTTGTCGATCGGCTTTGATGGCATCGTGACGATTGTGTCGCACCGCTCGGAAATGGGCCAGGGCATCCGCACCAGCCTGCCGATGGTGGTGGCCGACGAACTGGGCGCCGACTGGGCCAAGGTCAAGGTGCGGCAGGCCCCGGCAGACGAAGCGCGCTACGGCAGCCAGGACACGGACGGCTCGCGCAGCATGCGCCACTCGTTCCGCGCCATGCGCCATGTGGGCGCCACCGCGCGCCTGATGCTGGAAACGGCAGCGGCGGCGCGCTGGAATGTGCCGGTTGGCGAGGTCAAGGCCATCGACCATCAGGTGGTGCATGCGGCCAGCGCACGCGCGCTGGGCTTCGGTGAGCTGGCCCAGGCAGCGGCAAAACTGCCGGTGCCGCCGCGTGCCGCCATCACGCTGAAAGCCGCCGACCAGCTGCGCTATATCGGCAAGGACGACAAGCGTGGCATCGACCTGCACGATATCGTTACCGGCAACACCCACTTCGGCATCGACACGCGGTTGGAGGGCATGAGCTATGCCGTGATCGCGCGTCCGCCCGTCTTTGGCGGCAAGCTGAAAAGCGTCGACAAGTCGGCCGCACTGACAGTGCCGGGCGTGCTGCGCATCGTCGAACTGGCGGGCAGCCCGCCGCCGGCCATGTTCCATCCTTTGGGCGGCGTGGCGGTTATCGCCAGCAATACCTGGGCCGCCATCAAGGGCCGCGAAGCGCTGGTGCTCGAATGGGAAGACGGCGCGAATGGCGCCTACGATTCCCAAGCCTTCCGCGCCACTTTGGAAGCGGCGGTGCAGCAACCCGCCAAGCCGGCGCGCGACCAGGGCAGCACGGTCGAAACCCTGGGCGCCGCACCGGCCAGGCGCAAGCTGAGCGCGCAGTATTACCTGCCGCACCTGGCGCACGCCACCATGGAGCCGCCAGCGGCCACCGTGCGCGTGGTGAATGGCAAGGCGGAAGTGTGGGCCTGCGTGCAGGCGCCGCAAGCGACGCGCAGCAATGTGGCGAAAGCGCTGGGCCTGGCGTTCGAGGACGTCACCGTGCACGTGACCCTGCTGGGCGGCGGCTTCGGGCGCAAGTCCAAGCCCGACTTCGCGGTCGAAGCCGCGCTGCTGTCGCAAGCGATGGACGGCAAACCGGTGAAACTGACCTGGACCCGCGACGACGACCTGCAGCACGATTACCTGCACACGGTCTCGGTCGAGCGCCTGGAAGCGTCGCTCGATGCGAAAGGGATGCCGACCGCCTGGCTGCACCGCACGGCAGCGCCCACCATCACCTCGACCTTTGCGGCCGGCGCCAGCAAGCAGGCGCCGTTCGAACTGGGCATGTCGGCGATTAACGTGCCGTTCGCGATTCCCAACATCCGCGTCGAGGTGCCGGAAGTGGCGGCCCATACGCGCATCGGCTGGTTCCGCTCCGTGTCGAACATTCCGCACGCATTCGCGATCCAGTCGTTCGCGGCGGAACTGGCGCATGCGGCGAAAAAGGACCACCGCGACTATCTGCTCGACCTGCTGGGACCGGCGCGCAGAATCGATCCGAAAGAACTGTCCGACGGCTGGAACTACGGCGAAGATCCGGCCCGCTACCCGGTCGACATAGGCCGCATGCGCCATGTGATCGAACTGGCCACCGCCAAGGCTGGCTGGGGCCGCAAGCTGCCCAAGGGGCGCGGGCTGGGCCTGGCCGTGTCTTACAGTTTCGTCACCTATGTGGCGGCCGTGATCGAGGTGGAGATCAATGCGGCCGGCGAAGTGATCGTGCCGCGCGTCGATATCGCCATGGACTGCGGCCCGCAAATCAACCCGGACCGCGTGCGCTCGCAGATCGAGGGCGCCTGCATCATGGGCATCTCGCTGGCGATGAGCGGCGAGATCAGCTTCAAAAATGGCCGCGTCGAGCAGAGCAATTTCCACGACTATGCCGTGCTGCGCGCCGCCGACGCCCCCCGCGTGATCCACACGCACCTGGTGCCGGGCACGCTGGACATGGAACTGGGCGGCGTGGGTGAACCGGCCATGCCGCCGATCGCGCCGGCCCTGTGCAACGCCATCTTTGCCGCCACGGGCAAGCGCATCCGTGCGTTGCCGGTGGGGATGCAGCTGGCGAAGAAAGCCTGATCACACATCAGCAGCGCTTAACCCAAGAGCAAGATCCGGGGTTGGACGGGGACGCCGAGTCCCTGAGGGTCCGCCCCCGGCCTTTGCGCTGTTGAGTTAAAGCAGCGCCAAACGAAAAAACCGCTGACCCTCTTGCGAGGAATCAGCGGCTTCGAATTGGTTGCGGGGACAGGATTTGAACCTGTGACCTTCGGGTTATGAGCCCGACGAGCTGCCAGACTGCTCCACCCCGCAGGCGAATTATATACGGATTGTTGCGGGGCGTAAAGGACCATGGCCAGGCATGGCCGCGTAGGTCGGATTAGCGGAGCAAAGCGCCGCGTAATCCGACAACATTGTTGGCGCGGGCCGGTGGGGGTGTCGGATTACGCGCAAGCGCTAATCCGACCTACGCATGCACCAACAATGGAAAAAGCCGCTGATCTCTACAAGATTCAGCGGCTTTCAGGAATTGGTTGCGGGGACAGGATTTGAACCTGTGACCTTCGGGTTATGAGCCCGACGAGCTGCCAGACTGCTCCACCCCGCACAAGAATTATATGCGCAAACGGGTGGCTTAGGCAATAGCTATTCTAAAATTGACTGTAATAGAGCCATTTAATTGAAAAGCCATGCTTGTAGCCCCGCTGCATTGTGTCCGCCCGTCACGCCACGGCGCCCGCAATCGGTGTACAGTAAGCGTTACACTATATTGGTGACCTCAGCCATCTTCTACCTTACAGCCTGCCCATGAAATTCTGCTCCGAATGCGCCCACCCCGTCAGCCTGTCGATACCGGCTGGCGACAACCGTCCGCGCTATGTGTGCGCCAACTGCGACGCGATCCATTACCAGAACCCGAAGATGGTAGTCGGCTCGATCCCCGTATGGGAGCAGGACGGCCAGTTGCAGGTGCTGCTGTGCAAGCGCGCGATCGAGCCGCGCTACGGCTACTGGACCCTGCCGGCCGGTTTCATGGAAAACGACGAAACCACGTCGGACGCCGCCGAGCGCGAAACGGTGGAGGAAGCGGGCGCGAATATCGAACTGGGCGACCTGTTCTCGCTGTTGAATGTACAGCGCGTGCACCAGGTGCACCTGTTTTATCTGGCGCGCCTGCGCGACCTCGATTTCGCGCCCGGCATCGAGAGCCTGGAAGTGCAGCTGTTTACGGAACAGCAAATCCCCTGGGACGAGCTGGCCTTTCCGACCATCCGCACGACCCTGGAGCTGTTCTTTGCCGACCGCGTGAAAATCCGCGAAGGCGGCAGCTACGGTTTTCATACGGGCGACATCAACCGCCCGATGGCGCACGCGCCCGAGTAAGCCCTCTCAACCTGCCTCCCGACTTCGCATGATCCCCTGGCTCGATCTCCACACCCCGTTCCCTGATGTGTCGCGCGCACTGAAGGGCGAAGCGCCTGGCCTGCTGGCGGCCGGCGCCGACCTGTCGCCGGGCCGCCTGCTCGACGCCTACCGGCACGGCATCTTCCCCTGGTTTTCCGAAGGCCAGCCGATACTGTGGTGGAGCACCGATCCGCGCATGGTGCTGATGACCGACAACTTCAAACTGTCCGACAGCCTGCGGAAAGCCATCCGCAAGGTCGAGCGCAGCGCCGCCAGCGACGGGCGCTGGCAGCTGCGCTTCGACGGCGACTTCGAAGGCGTGATGCGCGCCTGCGCGGCGCCGCGCAGGGATGGCCCGGGTACCTGGATTTCGGATGAAATCATCGCCGGCTATACGGGCCTGCACAAGCTGGGCTATGCGCACTCGTCGGAGTTGTGGCTCGATGGAGAACTGGTGGGCGGCGCGTATGGCGTATCGATCGGCCGCATGTTTTATGGCGAATCGATGTTTGCGCGCGTAACGGACGGCTCGAAGATCGCATTGGCGCAGCTGGTGCGCTTTCTGAAGGAACGCGGCGTGGCCATGATCGACTGCCAGCAGGAGACGCGCCACCTGGCCTCGCTGGGTGCGGCGCCGATGTCGCGCGCGCGTTTTCTCGCGCACCTGCGCGGTGCCATTGAAGAACCGCAAATCACCGACTGGCCCACAGCAGGGCCGGCATAGCTATGCTATCGTTACACCGAATACCGCTGCCTCATACGGGACCGACATGACGCACCTGAACGAACTACCGTTTGCCACCCTGCAGTTCTATACGACCGCGCCCTACCCGTGCAGCTACCTCGATGACCGCCAGGCGCGCTCGCAGGTGGCCACGCCCTCGCACCTGATCAACAGCGATGTGTATTCGGAGCTGGTGCGCAACGGCTTCCGGCGCAGCGGCATCTTCACCTATCGTCCCTACTGCGATGGTTGCCAGGCCTGCATCCCCGTGCGCGTGGCGGCGCAGGACTTTACGGCCAACCGCAACCAGCGCCGCGCCTGGAGCCGTAACGCCCACCTGCAGGCGGGCGTCGCCACCCTCTCCTTCCTCGACGAGCACTACGAACTGTATCTGCGCTACCAGAGCACGCGCCACGCCGGCGGCGGCATGGACCAGGACAGCCGCGACCAGTACGCCCAGTTCCTGCTGCAAAGCCGCGTCAACACGCGCCTGGTGGAGTTTCGCGAACCGGACGGCACCTTGCGCATGGTCAGCATCATCGACGTGCTGGCCGACGGCCTGTCGTCCGTCTACACCTTCTTCGACCCCGACGTGGCGGGCGCCTCGTATGGCACCTACAACATCCTGTGGCAGATCGCCCAGGCGCGCGAGCTGCAGCTGCCGTATGTGTATCTCGGCTACTGGATCGCGCAAAGCCCGAAGATGGCGTATAAAATCAATTTCAAGCCGCTGGAGGCGCGCATCAAGGGGCAGTGGGTGGTGATGTAAAACCGTTCAAACAACCCAACGACAAGGACTGGGGTCGGACCCTGAGGGTCCGACCCCGGCATTTGCCCTTCGGGTTTATTTGCTCTTGTCCGGATACGCCGGCCTGGTCGGCCGCACCGGTGGATTTTTCGCCAGCTCCGCCTGGATCACCTCGATTGCCTTTTCCAGCTGCGGATCGCGGCCGGCGATCACGTCGGCCGGCGTTTGCTCGACTTCGATATCGGGCGGCACGCCTTCGTTTTCCACGCCCCAGCCGTTTTCGCGGGTCCAGAACGCCAGGTTCGGCGCGGTAATGGTGCCGCCGTCCATCAGCACGGGGAAGCCGAGGATGCCGACCAGGCCGCCCCAGGTGGCCTTGCCGATCAGCGGACCCATGTTATTTTTGCGGAACATCCACGGCAGCAGGTCGCCGCCCGAACCGGCCGTCTCGTCGATCAGCATGGCGCGCGGCCCCTGGATCGAGGCGGACGGCGTCTTCATGTCGGCGCCATAGCGCATGGCCCACCAGGCGATCTCCTTCTTCTGCAGGATCTCGATATAGTAGTCGGCCACGCTGCCGCCGCCGTTGAAACGCTCGTCGACGATGATGGCCTGCTTGTCCGCCTGCGGGAAGAAATAGCGCTTGAAGTAGGTGTGGCCCAGGCCCGCCGTATTGGGCACGTACACGTACGCCACCTTGCCGCCGGTGGCCGCGTTCACCTTGCGCATATTGCCCTCGATCCAGTCGCGGTTGCGCAGCGCGTCCTCAAGCGGCACCGGCACCACCGTGATGGTGCGCGCGCCCTTGCCGTCTGCCGATGGCCCCACCGTGATGTCGATCGCCTTGCCGGCCGTGTTTTCAAACGCGCTGTACAGATTGGTCGGCGGCAGCAAGGGGCGGCTGTCGACGGCCAGCAGGTATTCGCCTGCCTTGACGTTGAGGCCAGGCTCGGTCAGCGGCGCGCGCAGGGTCGGGTTCCAGTTCAGGCCACCATACACCTTTTTGAAGCGGTAACGGCCGTCGCTCACTTCATAGTCGGCGCCCAGCAGGCCCCCCGGCACTTTCCTGGCGTCGATGAAATCGTCGCCGCCGCCACCGCGATGGTGGCCGACGGCCAGCTCGCTGCACATCCACTGGATCAGGCGATTGAGGTCGGCGCGGCTGGACAGCTCTGGCAGGAACGCCGCGTACTTGTCGCGCATGGCTTTCCAGTCCACGCCGTGCATGCCCGGGTCATAGAAGTAGTCTCGGTTGATGCGCCACACCTCGTTGAAAATCTGCGTCCATTCGGCGCGCGGATCGGCCTTCACTTCGATCGCCTCGACCTTGATCTTGCCTTCTCCGGGCGCCAGCAGCTTGCCGGTGTTCGATCCCATGGCCCAGTTTTCCTTCTGCCGGTACAGCAGCTTCTTGCCGTCGGCCGACACCTCGAACTCGTCGGCTTCCGCCACCACGGTTTCGGCCTTGCGCTCCTTCAGCTCAAAGCGCTGCACCGCCTTCTTGCCGTCGCTCTCGCGCAGGAAAAAGATCTGGCCATCCAGCCCTGCCGACAGGCTGGAGAACTGCGCGGCCGGCATCGGCAGGTCGACGATGCGCGTGGCGATGCCGTCGAAGTCGATGCGGATCGGCGCCACCGGCGCGACCAGCACTTTCGGGTCGTCGCGGCCCGTCTTCGGATCGATCTTCGGCTCGTTTTTCTCGGGTTCGGCCTTGGCCGTGTCCTTTTTCGGCTCCGCCGCAGCGGCTTTTTCCTCGTCGCTTTCCTTGAACAGGGGCGACGGCAAGTCATTCCTCAGCACCGCCATCCACACCGTGCGCGTCACCAGGTTGTCTTCGTTCTGCTGCGAGAACCAGTTGTTGCTGGGCCCCGCATTGGTCGAGGCAAGGAAGTACAGGTATTTGCCGTTCCTGTCGAACACCGGTTCGGCCACGTCGGACAGCCCATCGGTCACCGCCATCGACTTGTTCTGCTCGACCGAATAAATATAGGCGCTGCGCGTATAGGTGGGCGAATTGAGCGTATAGGCCAGCCAGCGCGAGTCGGGCGCCCACGCGGCGCGCATGCTCTTGTCGACGCCGTACATCGGTTCGGTGGCGATTTTCTGTACCTTGCCCGTGCCGATATCGATCACATGCAGGCTCCAGCCATTGTCGGCAAACGCGATCTTTTTGCTGTCGGGGGACCAGACGGCGCTGTCGTAAAAGCCGCTGCCATTGAGCCTGAACTTGCGCACCACACCCTTGCCATCCTGGGGCCGCACATGCAGTTCGTATTCGCCCGATTCGTCCGAAAAGTACGCGACCGAGCGGCCATCGGGCGACCAGATGGGCGTGCGTTCATGGGTGCCCGGCGTCTGCGTCAGGTTGCGCACATCCCCCTTGTCGGCCGGGATGGTGACGATCTCGCCGCGGTATTCGAACGCCACGCGCGCGCCTGACGGCGAGATGGACGCGTCGCGGATATATTTCGCACCCTTTACCCAGCGCGGGCGCGTCTGTCCCAGGTCGCTGGCCACGCCGATGACGAGTTTTTTCGACAGGCCGCTGGCAATGTCAAACGTATGCAGATAGCCGGCCTGCTCGTAGACGATGGCGCCATTGGCGGCCGACGCGTTCAGGACCGGGAAGTCCGTGTGTTGCGTCAGCTGGCGCACGGCCTTGGTTTTCACATCGTAGGCAAACAGGTTGAATTCGCCGTTGCGGTCGGAGCGGAAGTACACGGTGTCGCCGAGCCAGATCGGATCGACGTCGTTCGAACGCGTGGCCGGCTGCGGGATTTTTTCGATCGATTTGTCGGCGGACGAAAACAGCCACAGCCAGGAATTGGTGCCGCCACGGTAGCGCTTCCACTGCTTGAAGGCCGGCATCAAAGGGTTGTAGGCGATGCGCTGGCCGTCCGGCGAATAGGTGGCGCGCGAGGCATTCGGAATTTCCAGCTGGGTTTCCACGCCGCCGGCCACCGGCACCGTAAACAGCTTCTGGAAGCGGTTGTTGAAGGCGGCGCGCGGCGAGGTAAACATCACGGCCTTGCCGTCCGGCGTGAACGACTGCGCCAGGTCCGCGCCCGGGTGGAAGGTCAGGCGGCGCGGTACGCCGCCGGCGGCGGCAATCACGTAGACATCGATATTGCCGTCGATATTGGCGCTGTACGCAATCAGGCTGCCGTCAGGGGAGAACACCGGATTCGATTTGTCGCCCAGGTCCGACGTCAGGCGCCGCGCGCCGCCGCCATCGCGGTTGGCCAGCCACACGTCACCCGCATAGATAAAGGCGATATGGTTGCTGGACACGGCCGGCTCGCTCAGCATGCGGGTGTCGGTGGTATTGGGCAGCGCGAAAGCGGTTGCTGGATGGCTCAGCAGCAATGCGGCAGCGGCGGCAATCGCCGTCAGGGTCAGGGTCTTGGTCAATGGTGTCTCTCTTATTGTGCCAGCAAACAGGAAAATTCATGATCCAATGCGAATTGGTAATGACTCAACAATTGCATTAGACCAACAAGAACTATACACCCGGCAGCCCTGTGGAACACGGTAAAATACGCCACTTCCACCTGCACGAATTCCCGCGCACCGCCAGCGCCTTGCGGCGGCTTGCGCACCATCATTGAAAATCCATGTCCAAAAAATTCCTGTACTCCCTCGCCCGCCCGCTGCTGTTTTCCATGGATGCCGAAGCGGCCCACCATTTCACCTTGCCGGCCCTGAAACGCGCGGCCGCGCTGGGACTGACGAAACTGGCCGGCAAACCGGCGGCGGACCCGCGCACCGTGATGGGCATCACCTTCCCGAATCCGGTCGGCCTGGCCGCGGGCCTGGACAAGGATGGCGCGTTTATCGATGCGCTGGCCGACATGGGCTTCGGCTCGATTGAAGTGGGCACCGTCACGCCGCGCGCGCAGGCGGGCAACCCGAAACCGCGCATGTTCCGCCTGCCGCAGGCGCAGGGCATCATCAACCGCATGGGTTTCAACAACGGCGGCGTCGACGCGTTTGTCGCCAATGTGCAGGCCTCGAAGTTCTACCAGGAGCGCGCCGGCGTGCTGGGCCTGAACATCGGCAAGAACGCCGATACGCCGATCGAAAAAGCCGCTGACGACTATCTGCTGTGCCTGGAAAAAGTCTACCCGTACGCCAGCTACGTGACGGTGAATATCTCGTCGCCGAACACCAGGAATTTGCGCCAGCTGCAAGGCGCATCCGAACTCGACGCCCTGCTGTCGCAACTGAAACAGGCGCAGGCGCGCCTGGCCGACCAGCACAAGCGCTACGTGCCGCTGGCGTTGAAAATCGCGCCGGACATGGATGGCGAACAGGTAAAAAGCATCGCCGAATCGCTCACGCGCCACGGCATCGACGGCGTGATCGCCACCAACACCACACTGTCGCGCAGCGCCGTGGAAGGCATGGAGCATGGCGCCGAGGCGGGCGGCCTGTCGGGCGCGCCCGTGTTTGAACTGTCGAACACCGTGATCCGCCTGCTGCGCGCGGAACTGGGCGATGCGCTGCCGATCATCGGCGTGGGCGGCATCATGCAGGGCAGCGACGCGGTCGCCAAGTTCGAGGCGGGCGCGCAGCTGGTGCAGCTGTACAGCGGCCTGATTTACGCCGGTCCGGCGCTGGTCGGCGACTGCGCCCGCGCGCTGCGCGGCAAGCAGGCCAAAGCCCACTAAGGAGACGGCATGGACAAGATCAAATTGGGCTCCAGCGATCTGCTGGTCAGCAAAATCTGCCTGGGCACCATGACCTTCGGTGAGCAGAACAGCGAAGCGGAAGCGCACAGCCAGCTTGACTACGCGCTTGAGCGCGGCATCAATTTCATCGACACGGCCGAAATGTATCCGGTGATGGCCAGCGCCGAAACGCAGGGCAGCACCGAGCGCCATATCGGCAGCTGGCTGAAGAAAAGCGGCAAGCGCGGCGAGATCGTCCTGGCCAGCAAAATCGCCGGGCCGAACAGCCGCATGCACTGGATCCGCGGCGGCAAGAGCAACCACGACGCCGTCAATCTCCGCGCCGCCGTCGAGGACAGCCTGCGCCGCCTGCAGACCGACCATATCGATCTGTACCAGCTGCACTGGCCCAGCCGCAACCTGCCCATCTTCGGCGCCAACAGCTACAACCCGCAGCACGAACGCGAGTCGGTCGCCATCGAAGACACGCTGGCGATTTTGGGCAAGCTGGTCGATGAAGGCAAGATCGGCCATGTCGGCGTGTCGAACGAATCGTCGTGGGGCGTATCGGAATACATCAAGCAATCGGAACTGAAAGGCCTGCCGCGCATCGTCTCGATCCAGAACCTGTACAACCTGACGGCGCGCCAGTTCGAGACCGCGCTGCTCGATGAAACCTGCCACCGCGAGAACGTGGGCCTGCTGGCCTACAGCCCGCTGGCGTTCGGCCAGCTGACGGCCAAGTACCTCGACGATCCGCAGGCGCGCGGCCGCCTGACGATCTTCCCGCCCGGCTGGAGCCCCCGTTATATCCGCCCTGCCACCATCGAAGCGGCGCGCCAGTACGCGGCGCTGGCGCGCGCCAACGGCCTCACGCCAGCCCAGCTGGCGCTGGCCTGGTGCTACTCGCGCTGGTTTGTCGCCTCGACCATTATCGGCGCCACCAGTCTGGAGCAGCTGGCGCACAATATCGATGCTTATCGCATTACCCTGTCGCCGGAAGTCATGGCGGCAGTGGACGCCATCCATGCCACGCTGACCAACCCAGGTCAATAAGCCCTCCCTCATGCCGGCGGCGATCCGCGCCGCCGGCAGTCGTATTTATACAACAACCGACAATACCGTACGGTGCGCCATTGCGGTGCCGCCGTGCCCGGTCGTATGCTGGATACCAAGGCGATATGCACTACTCCCGCAAATTGCCCGCGCATTATCCGTTTATCGCATAACGATACACAGAAGCATTCGTAAGCGCGCCAGGCGCCCACTGTTAATCTGATGACATCGCAGGACCGCCACGGTCCGCGTCACCTGAATCACTAACCGAAGAGATATAGTCGATGAGTTCCCCATATTCACGTACCGCCACCCTTGCCATCCACGCCCTGCCCGCCAGGACCGTGATCGCCGCAAGTTTGATCGCCTGCTTCAGCCTGCCGATGTACGCCCAGGCGCAGCAGGAGCTGCCGGCCGAAGGCGAACTGCAATCGGTGGTAGTGACCGGCACCTTTGCCAAGAACCGCCGCACCATCGATTCCGAATCGCCGATCGACATCCTGACTTCGCGCGACCTGCAAAGCACGGGTTCGGGCGAACTGGCCACCGTGCTGGCGCGCCTGCTGCCGTCGCTGAACTTTGCCCGCGCCACCGGCGCCGACGCCAGCGACGCCGTGCGTCCGGCCCAGCTGCGCGGCCTGTCGCCCGACCAGACGCTGGTGCTGGTCAACGGCAAGCGCCGCTACACCTCCGCCGTGGTCAACGTCAACGGCTCGCTGGGCCGCGGCTCGGCGCCGGTCGACCTGAATGCGATTCCGCTGGCCGCCATCGACCATGTGGAAGTGCTGCGCGACGGCGCCGCCGCCCAATATGGTTCGGACGCGATTGCCGGCGTGATCAACATCATCCTGAAAAAAGGCGCGGCCGGCGGCGACGTGGAAGTGGGCTATGGCCAGACCCAGGAACGCGACGGCAAGCAGAAAAGCATCAAGGGTTCGGCCGGCTTTGCGCTCGGTGAAAACGGCTGGCTGCGCCTGTCGGCCGAAGTGGCCGACCGCGATCCGACCAACCGCGCCGGCGCCGATTTCCGCAATCCGCTCGAACCGCGCTACGGCCAGGTCAACCAGCGCTACGGCGACGCCGAAAGCCAGCCGGCCACCGTGTTCTTCAACAGCGAATATCACATCAACGACAATATCGACTGGTACGCCTTCGGCAATTACGGCAAGCGCGATACGTCCGCCGCCGCCACCTGGCGCACGGCCTACAACGGCACTGCGCTGCGCACGCCGGTCTATCCGGAAGGCTTTCTGCCGCTGCAAAACAGCACGCTGACCGACCAGTCCATCGTCACCGGCCTGCGCGGCGAAGCTGCCGGCTGGCGCTGGGATGCCAGCCTGAATTACGGCAGCAACAAGTTCGAGCTGGACCTGGACAACACCATCAATCTGTCGATCGGCGCGCTGGGTATCGACAGCCCCACGCATTTCTACGCCGGTTCGCTGAAGAACGAGCAGACCGTGTTCAACCTCGACGCGGCGCGCGAATTTGCCGTACCGGCCTTTACGGGGCCGCTGACGGTGGCCGTCGGGGCCGAAGCGCGCCATGAAAAATACAGCATCGGCGCTGGCGATGAAGCGTCGTACATCGGCAGCGGTTCGCAAGGCTTTGCCGGTTTTCGTCCGGCCAATGCGGGCAGCCACTCGCGCCACAATGAATCGATCTATGTGAACCTGGAAGCGGAAGCGACCAAAAAACTGTCGGGCGGCCTGGCCCTGCGCCATGAGCGCTACAGCGATTTCGGCAACACCACGTCGGCCAAGGGCTCGGCGCGCTACGCCTTTACCGATGCGCTGTCGCTGCGCGGCACGGCCTCGAGCGGCTTCCGCGCGCCATCGCTGGCGCAGCAGTACTACACCATCACCACCACCAACTTCCAGGTCATCAACGGCACCAATACGCCGATTGAAACCGGTACCTTCGCCGTCAATACGCCGCAGGCGCGCGCACTCGGTGCGCAGGACCTGAAGGCGGAAAAAGCGCGCAACTACAGCGTCGGCCTGCAGTTCCAGCCGAACCGCAACTTCACCACCTCGATCGACGCCTACCGCATCGACATCGACAACCGCATCCTGTTCTCGGCCAACCTGGCGCTGAACAGCGCACTGCAGGCCCAGCTGGCGGCGCAGGGTACGGCCGTCGGCGCAGCGCGCTACTTCACCAATGCGGTCGATACCCGCACCGAAGGCGTCGACATCGTCAGCACCTACCGCATCGACCTGCAGGACAAGGACCGCCTGGACTTTACCGTGGCCTACAACCACAACAAGAACTCGGTACGCAGCATCGCCGACAACCCGGCCGTCCTGACCGCCAACAACCTGCTGCTGATCGACCGCCAGACCATCGCGCGCGCCACCGTCGCCTCGCCGAAAGACAAATTCAGCCTGGTGGCCGACTATGGCTTCGGCGCCTGGAACGCACACGGCGTGGTCACGCGCTACGGCAGCTTCACCGTGCCGCAAAACAATGTCGCGCTGGACCAGAACTACGATCCGCAATGGGTGCTCGACCTGTCGGGCAGCGTCAAGCTGGACAAGAACTGGCGCCTGGTGGCCGGTGTCGACAATGTCACCAACCGCTACCCGGCGCAAGTGACCAGCGCCGGCAACCTGAACGTGGCCGGCACCCAGCCGTACAGCATCTTTGCACCGAATGGTTTCAATGGGCGGTATTACTATGCGAAGGCGGGGTATAGCTGGTAACCCTGCATGCATGTGTCGGATTACGCGGCGTGCCGCCGCTAATCCGACCTACGTGACAAGATCGTAGGTCGGATTAGCGCGCAAGCGCGTAATCCGACAACATTGTTGGCTCAACCGTGTCGATATCGGCTTGCATGCCCCACCATGAAAAACGGCAGACCTTGCGTCTCCCTTTTTTACCGCTCGTCGTTGGTATCGGGATCCCCGCCCTGCCGATGATCGCCATCGAGCAGCGCCAGCGCCGCCAGGTCTTCCGCGTCGAGCGCGAAGTCGAAGAGGTCCAGGTTCTGCCGCATGCGCTCCGGGTCCTGCGATTTCGGGATCGCCACCAGGCCATGCTGCACATGCCAGCGCAATAAAATCTGCGCCGCCGCGCGGCCGTGTTTCTGTGCGATCCGCGCTACCGTCGCGTCCTTCAATACTTCGCCGCGTCCCAGCGGACTCCAGCACTCGATCGCGATGCCCTGCTGCGCATGCCAGGCGCGCAGGCCGGCCTGCGTGAAGTCGGGATGCAGCTCGATCTGGTTGACGGCCGGCAGCACGCCCGTTTCCGCGCGCAGGCGTTCGATATGCGCCGGCTGGAAGTTCGATACGCCGATCGAACGGATGCGCCCTTCGTCGCGCAGGCGCACGAATGCGCGCCAGGTGTCGACATACAGGTCGCGCATCGGCAGCGGCCAGTGGATCAGGTACAGGTCGAGGTAATCGGTGCCCAGCGCCGCCAGCGTGGCGTCGAACGCGCGCAGGGTGCTGTCGAAGCCGTGTTCGCTGCCGCGCAGCTTGCTGGTCAGCTGCACCTGGTCGCGCGCCACGCCGCTGGCGGCAATGCCGCGCCCGACGCCGGTTTCATTGCCGTAGCGGGCCGCCGTGTCGATCAGCCGGTAGCCGCAGGCCAAAGCCGCCTGCACCGCCGTCTGCGCTTGCGCGTCGTCCAGCGGCCAGGTGCCAAAGCCGATCTGCGGCAGCTGCCGGCCATCGTTGAGGGTCAAGTGGGGAATCGCGTCTGTCATGCCTGTCCTTTTTGATGAAAGAGGGAAGGATCATGATAGCCGCTGAAAGCGATGCCTGCGTTCAGCCGTGCGGCGCGGTTCCTGCTATGACAGCGCTTCTTCGCCGCCCATGGCGCGGTCGATATCCTCGCGCGTCAGGTCGGGCGCCAGCTGCAAAATGAATTCATACGCATACGAGCGCAGGTAGGCGCCGCGGCGCACGGCCAGGCGCGTGGTATTGGTGGCGAACAGATGCGACGCTTCCACCGCGCGCAGGCCCTTGTCGCGGCCATGGTCGAACGCCATCGAGGCGACGATGCCCACGCCCATGCCCAGCGCCACGTACTGCTTGATGACGTCCGAATCCATGGCGGTGAGGATGATGTCGGTAGCCACGCCGGCCTTGGCAAACGCGTCGTCGATATGGCCGCGTCCCGTAAAACCCTTGTCATAGGTGATCAGCGGGTATTTCGCCAGGTCTTCCAGGCGGATCGGCGAGTGCTCGAGCAGCGGATGGCCGTCCGGCACCACGATCAGATGGCTCCAGCGATAGCACGGGAACGACACCAGGTCGGGGAACTGGCTCAGGCCTTCGGTGGCGATGCCGATATCGGTCTTGCCCGACAACACCCATTCCGCGATATGTTCGGGCGCGCTTTGCTGCAGCGCGATGCGCACCTCGGGAAACGCGGCGCGAAAGCCCTGCACCACTTTCGGCAGCGCATAGCGCGCCTGGGTGTGGGTGGCCGCCACCGACAGGGTGCCGCTGGTCTGGCCGCTGTATTCGAGGCTGGCCTGCTGCAGGTTTTCCGCTTCGATCAAGAGGCGGTCGACGATCTTCAGGATGCCCTTGCCCGGCTCGGTCAGCCCCGTCAGACGCTTGCCGTTGCGCTCGAAAATGACCACGCCCAGTTCGTCTTCGAGTTCGCGGATCTGCCGGCTCACGCCGGGCTGCGAGGTGAACAGGGCGTTCGCCACTTCCGTCAGGTTATAGCCGCGGCGCGCTGCCTCGCGGATCGAGCGCAATTGTTGAAAGTTCATGTCATTCCAATCAGGTTCGTGTCGGTTCGACAAATACGTGCAAACGCTTGGGACGCACCACCAGCGTTTCGCCTTCTTTCAGCTGCAGATGGCTGAAGCGTTCGTTCGACATCACCGCTTCGATCAGTTCGCTGTTATCGACGCGTTCCAGGTCCAGCTGGGCCAGCGGGCCGATTGCGTGGGCGCGGCTCAGCTTGACCACGATGCCGTCGGCGCCTGGCGTGTAGCGGTCGATTTCCAGGTCGTGCGGACGCACATAGGCGGTGCCCTTGCTGTCGCTTACGCCCGCATAGTCGGGCACATCGAAGCTGGCGTCGCCGGTGGCCATCACGCCATCGTGCACGCGGCCATGGAACAGGTTGACGTTGCCGAGGAAGCCGTACACAAACGGTGACGCGGGATGGTTGTAGACCTGCTCCGGCGAACCCAGCTGCTCGACCGTGCCCTTGTTCATCAGCACCACCTGGTCGGCCACTTCCAGCGCTTCCTCCTGGTCGTGCGTCACAAAAATGCTGGTGACATGCAGGTCGTCGTGCAGGCGGCGCAGCCAGCGGCGCAGTTCCTTGCGCACCTTGGCGTCGAGTGCGCCGAACGGCTCGTCGAGCAGCAGCACGCGCGGCTCGACCGCCAGCGCGCGGGCCAGCGCGATACGCTGGCGCTGGCCGCCGGACAGCTGCGGCGGATAGCGGTCGGCCAGCCAGTCCAGCTGCACCAGCTCCAGCAGATCTTTGACCTTGCGGCGGATCTGGTCCTCGGACGGGCGCTCGGCGCGCGACTTGACGCGCAGGCCGAATGCCACGTTTTCAAATACCGTCATGTGCTTGAACAGCGCGTAATGCTGGAACACGAAGCCGACCTGGCGCTCGCGCACATGGCGGTTCGACGCATCTTCGGCGTCCAGCAGCACCTGGCCGCTGTCCGGGTGTTCGAGGCCGGCAATAATGCGCAGCAAGGTGGTCTTGCCGCAGCCGGACGGGCCCAGCAGCGCCGTCAGTTCGCCGGCAGGAAAGTCGAGCGAGATATTGTCGAGGGCGACGAAATCGCCGAAACGCTTGTTGATGTTTTTAACTGCGATGGTCATGTCAGTGCTCCGTGGAACGTAAGGCGGAATCGTCGGCGTCGCTCTCGTTCAAACGCCACTCAATGAAGGCTTTCAGGGCCAGGGTCACCAGCGCCAGCAGGGCCAGCAGGGACGCCACGGCAAACGCGGCGGCGAAGTTGTACTCGTTGTACAGAATCTCCACCTGCAGCGGCATGGTGTTGGTTTCGCCGCGGATATGGCCCGAGACCACCGATACGGCGCCAAACTCGCCCATGGCGCGGGCGTTACACAGGATCACGCCATACAGCAGGCCCCACTTAATGTTCGGCAAGGTCACGCGACGGAAGGTATTCCAGCCCGAGGCGCCCAGTACCAGTGCCGCCTCTTCCTCTTCGCTGCCCTGCGACTGCATCAGCGGAATCAGCTCGCGCGCCACGAACGGGAAGGTAATGAAGATGGTGGCCAGCACGATGCCGGGCACGGCGAACAGGATCTTGATGTCGTGTTCCTGCAGCCACGGACCGAACCAGCCCTGGGCGCCGAACATCAGCACATAGATCAGGCCGGAAATCACCGGGGAGACGGAAAACGGCAGGTCGATCAGGGTCAGCAGGATGCTCTTGCCGCGGAACTCGAACTTGGCGATGCACCACGACGCGGCCACGCCGAACACCAGGTTCAGCGGCACGGCAATCACGGCCGTGATCAATGTCAGCTTGATGGCGGAAATCGCATCAGGGTCGATGATGGCCGCCACATACGCTTCCCAGCCCTTCTTGAATGCTTCGGCAAACACGGCCACCAGCGGCACGATCAAAAAGGCGGTCAGGAACAGCAGCGCGACGGTAATCAGGACGGTGCGCACCCACAACGGTTCGAGCACGACGGGGCCGACGGCGGGCTCGATGCGGCGCGCTTTGGGCAGCGCATCTTCCACGTTGGCGACGGCGGAGACTTTGGTACTCATTATTTCTTGCCCTTTCCGCGTGTCCACGCTTGCAGCAGGTTAATCGTCAGCAACAGCAGGAAGGAAATCACCAGCATCACCACGGCAATCGCCGTGGCGCCCGCGTAGTCGTACTGCTCCAGCTTGGTAATAATGAACAGCGGCGTGATCTCCGACACCATCGGCATATTGCCGGCGATAAAAATGACGGAGCCGTATTCGCCGGTGGCGCGCGCAAAGGCCAGCGCAAAGCCGGTCAGCAGCGACGGCAGGATGGTCGGGAAAATCACGCGCGTAAACGTCTGCAGCGAATTGGCGCCCAGGCTGGCGGCAGCTTCTTCCAGTTCCTTTTCCGCGTCTTCCAGCACCGGCTGCACCGTGCGCACCACGAATGGCAGGCCGATAAAGGTCAGCGCCACCACCACGCCCAGCGGCGTGAACGCCACCTTGATGCCGAGCACGCCTTCGATGAACTGGCCGAACCAGCCGTTCGAGGAATACAGGGCGGTGAGCGTGATGCCGGCCACGGCGGTGGGCAGTGCAAACGGGAGATCGACCAGCGCATCGATAATGCGCTTGCCGGGAAATTTGTAGCGCACCAGCACCCAGGCCAGAATGCCGCCGAAAATCACGTTGAGCACGGCAGCGATCAGCGAGGCGCCAAACGTCAGGCGGTACGAGGCCATCACGCGCTCGGAGGTGACGGCGTTGAAAAACGCCTCCCACGTCATGGTGAACGTCTTCAGGAATACCGACGACAGCGGAATCAGCACGATCAGCGCCAGGTAGAACAGCGTAAAGCCCAGTGACAGCTTGAAACCCGGCATGACCCGGAACGGCGCGCCGCGCGCCTTGACCGGTGCGAGTGTTGCTTCAGACATGGAATCCCCTTCTTATTACATTTTCGAGTAACAGGGCGCCATATTCACATGCTATCGTTATAAAAAGAACTAACCATTTCTCATTTGCTTAGATGCGAAATGCATACATAAGCGCAGAAAGTGTTGGGCGAAAAAAAAGGGTCGGACCCTGTGGGTCCGACCCCGGTTTGCTACCGCCTCGGTGTTTACTTGTTCGGCTGCGGCGTCAGGCGCAGATATGGCCTGGCGGCCGTAAAGCCCTTCGGATACTTCTGCTTGATCACTTCCGGATCCTGCACCGGCAGCGGGATGATGACGTCGTCGCCATCTTTCCAGTTGCCTGGCGTGGCGACCGTGTAGCCGTCCGTCAGTTGCAGGGCATCGATCACGCGCAGGATTTCGTCGAAATTGCGGCCGGTGCTCAGTGGGTAGGTGAGGATCAGGCGCACTTTCTTGTTCGGGTCGATGACGAACACCGAGCGCACGGTGGCGGTGACGGACTGTTCCGGGTGGATCATGTCGTACAGCACCGACACTTTCTTGTCGACGTCGGCGATGATGGGGAAGCCCACCACCGTGTTTTGCGTCTCTTCGATATCCTTGATCCAGCTTTTATGCGATTCGGCCGCGTCGACCGACAGGGCCACCGCTTTCACGTTGCGCTTGTCGAATTCCGGTTTCAGCTTGGCCGTCAGGCCCAGTTCGGTGGTGCAGACGGGCGTGAAGTCGGCCGGGTGGGAGAACAGCACCACCCACGAGTCCCCTGCCCACTCATGGAACTTGATGGGACCGATCGAGCTGTCTTGTTCAAAGTCGGGGGCGGTATCGCCCAGGCGTAAAGTCATTGTATTCTCCTCAACAGGTTTTACTGCAATACGGGTTGGACTATCAGGCTGCATGACGGTGGCGCGTGCTGCTTTGCGCCAGGTCAAACAGCGTTTGCAGTTGCGCCTGGCCATACACCCAGTCGCCCAGGCGGGACTCGGCGTTGATATGGCCCAGCGCGCCGCCATCAATATACTTGCAATTCCAGCGCCGTGCCCACTGCGCTGCGTGCTCGGCCTTCATCCATGGATCGGTCTGGCTGGCGATCAGGATGCCGGGGCAAGGCAGGCGCTTGTGCGGCAGGATCCCGGCCACGCCGAATTTTTCGGGATCGGCCGGCCCTACCAGCAGCACGCCAGCCACGCCGTGCGGATCACGCGCCAGGCTGTGCGCCGTCGTCAGGCAGCCGAAGCTGTGGGCGACGATCAGCGTGGGCCGGTTGTCTTCGCGGCGCGCGCGGTCCAGCCTGGCCGACCAGGCTGCCAGGTCTGGCTGCTCCCAGTCGTCCTGCTCGACCCGCTCGAACTGCGGATACAGGCGCTGCCAGCGGCTTTGCCAATGCTCGGGCCCGCTGTTATGCAAGCCCGGCACGATCAATACCCGGTAATCCGAAAAGCTGCGCAGCGCCATGATGATTTCCTTGCGATCAATGCAATCGGGGTGGGCAGGCTGGTGCCTGCCTGTCGCGATTACTTCGGTTGATAGATCTGGTCGAAAATGCCGCCGTCCGCAAAATGCGCTTTTTGCGCCGCCGTCCAGCCGCCCACCTGCTCGATGGTGAACAGGTTGACCTTGGCAAACTGGCTTGCGTATTTCTGCGACGCCTTGGCCGTGGCAGGACGGTAGTAGTTCTTCGCGATAATGTCCTGCGCTTCATCCGTGTACAGGTATTGCAGATAGGCTTCCGCTACCTTGCGCGTGCCGCGCTTGTCGACCACCTTGTCGACCACGGCCACCGGCGGTTCGGCCAGGATGCTGATGGAGGGCGTGATGATGTCGAACTTGGTCGGGCCCAGTTCCTTGACGGCCAGGTAGGCTTCGTTTTCCCACGCGATCAGCACGTCGCCGATGCCGCGCTCGACGAAGGTGGTGGTGGCGCCACGGGCGCCGGAGTCCAGTACCGGCACGTTCTTATACAGCTTGCCGAGGAATTCTTTCGCCTTGGCTTCGTTGCCGCCCGGCTGGCGCAGTGCGTAGCCCCAGGCTGCCAGGTGATTCCAGCGGGCGCCGCCCGAGGTTTTCGGATTCGGGGTGATGACGGACACGCCCGGCTTGATCAGGTCGTTCCAGTCCTTGATGCCTTTCGGGTTGCCCTTGCGTACCAGGAACACGATGGTCGAGGTGTAAGGCGAGCTGTTGTGCTGCAAGCGCTTCTGCCAGTCGGCGGCAAGCA